>JABIRL010000203.1 GCA_018667855.1 Rhodospirillaceae bacterium | reverse complement strand
GTGCAATGGCTGGAAGCGTCGAAGTTCCGCGACGGCTGTCCCATCACCACGACCCTGTTGGAAACCACGCCGGAATCAGCCCTTATTGCAGCCGCCGGGCAGGCCGTGTTCGCCGACTGGCGCCGGGTGATGGAGGGGCTGCTGGCCCGCCATGGCTGGCCGGATGAACGGGTAGCGCCGACCGCCACCGCCATAATCGCCGGCCTGGAAGGTGCCCTTATGCTGGCCCGGGTACAGGGCAGCGCCCAGCCCGTCCACGACACCGCGGAAGCGCTTTGTCTGATGCTGGAAGGCCGCTTGCCAGTCGCGCGCTAATCCTCCTATATGACGAAAACCGCCCCTCGGCGGGACTGAAATGAAAATCATCTGAGGAGACGAATAATGGCTGACCTGGAAATGACAATCGAGGGTGGCATCGCCACCATGACCATGAACCGGCCCGATGCGCGCAACGCCCTGTCCATGGACATGCGGGCCCAGATGGACGAGCAATTCCACAAGGCCGAATTCGATGATTCCGTTCGCTGCATCGTGTTGGAAGGCGCCGGTGACCACTTCATGGCGGGAGGTGATATCAAAAACATGCACGAATATCTCGGCAGCCACGACGCGGCCGAGACCCAAACCTATTTCCTGCATCGTATCCACAACTTGCACACCATGATGTTCTCCATGCGCCGCATGCCCAAGCCGATCGTGGCCAAGGTACGGGGTGCGGCCGCCGGCGCCGGCGTTTCCCTGGCCGCGGCCTGCGATCTGGTCATCGCCGAGGAAAGCGCCTTTTTCACCCTGGCCTATTGCAATATCGGCACCACGCCGGATGGCTCCGCCTCATTCCACCTGCCCCGCGCCATCGGCATCAAGCGCACCTTGGAGATGACCCTGCTGGGCGACCGCTACACGGCGCAGCAAATGTCCGACATGGGCCTGGTCAACTTCGTGGTCGCGGACGCGGACCTGGATGCGGAATGCGACAAACTGGCGACCCGCCTCGCCAACGGCCCGACGCATGTTTATGGCCAGGGCAAACGCCTGATGTATCGCTCCTTGGAAAACGAATTCGAAAGCCAGTTGCAGCTCGAGGCCGAGTGCTTTGCCGACTGCGCCAAGCGCAACGACTATCGTGAGGGCGTGGCCGCATTCGTCGAAAAACGCAAGCCAGCGTTCACTGGTACGTAATAAGGGAGCGCTCTTGGACATCACGGTCATTCCCGCGAACGCGGGAATCCATGCCTGAAGGTCTTGGAATTGACGCCGGCGTCCGCCGGAGTGACAGAGTGTTGGTGCGATGTCAGGCGAAACTCACCACGGCTCGCCATGGGGGCGGATTTCGACCAGAAAAGACTGCGTCGAGGGCGGCTGATGGGCGGTGTGAAAGACCTCGCCGGCGATATCGGCGGGCTTGGCAAAAAAGTCATCCGGCTTGTCGGTCAGGCGTTTGCGCACCATGGGCATATCGATCATGGCGTCGATCACAACATAGGCGATGTGCAGCCCCTGAGGCCCCAACTCCCGCGCCAGGCTCTCGGCCAAGATGCGCTGCGAGGCCTTGGTGGGGGAGAAACCCACGAACCGGGGCGTGCCGCGCGTGGCGCCGGTATTGCCGGTGACGATCAGCGCGCCGCCGCCCGCCGGGACCATTTGCGGCGCCAGTTCCTGGGCCGTGACCAGCAACCCGGTGGTATTGACCCGGAAGTTCCGCTCAAACAGATCCGTATCCAGTTCGGCGTAGGGCGCGAAGGTCGCCAGGGCAGCATTGTAGATCACCTTCTCTGGCAAGCCCTGTTCAGCGACTATTTTTCGCAAGGTGGCGCGATAGCCATCCAGATCCGAGATATCGGCCGGATAGGCCATGGTGTGCTCGTTGTCATCGGCGAAGCTCTGCAGCCTCTCACCATGACGGGCGATCATGGAAACCTTGTATCCACCCGTTATGAACCGTTGCACGCAGGCCAACCCGGTGCCCGCGCCCACACCGACAACCAGGCAATGGGGTCGATCGTCGATTTCCCGCTCCTTCATGCAAACCTCCTCGTTACAGCACACCGATTTGCGAATATGATCCCGCTATTCCCTAGGCTGAGCAAGGAAGCATTTCGACCATGACCCAACTGCCCATCATCATCGCCGGCGGCGGCATCGGCGGCCTGGCCGCCGCCCTTGGTCTGGCGCAAAAGGGCTTTGCCAGCCTGGTCCTGGAGAAGGCGCCGGAACTTGGCGAGATCGGCGCTGGCATACAACTAGGGCCCAACGCTTTTCATTCGTTCGACTATCTGGGCGTTGGCGACGCCGCGCGCGGGCAGGCCGTCTATGTTGAATACTTGCGCCTGATGGACGCCATGACGGGCGAGGAAATCATGCACATGCCCCTGGGCGAGGCATTCAGGAAACGCTTTGGCAACCCGTATGCGGTGGTGCATCGCGGTGATCTGCACGGTGTCCTGCTGCAGGCTTGCCGGGACAGCGATCTGATCGAGTTGCGGGTCGATGCCGATGTTACCAGCTATGACCAGGACGGCGCCGCCGTTTCGGCCGTCCTGGCCGACGGCGAGCGGATCGCCGGCCGCGCCCTGATCGGCGCCGATGGCCTGTGGTCGGCGGTGCGGCGCGGCGTGGTGGGGGATGATCAGCCGCGCGTTTCCGGCCATACCACCTATCGCTCCGTCATCCCGGCCGAACAGATGCCCGAAGACATCCGTTGGAACGCCGCGACGTTATGGGCCGGGCCGCGCATCCATATCGTGCATTACCCGCTGTCGGATTGGAAATATTTCAATCTGGTAGCCACCTATCACAACCATGCCCCCGAACCCGTCGCCGGCCAGCCGGTCAGCAATGACGAGGTTTTGCGGGGTTTCACCCACATCAGCGAAACCATCCAGCAGGTCATCCGCCACGGCAAGGATTGGAAGCTGTGGGTGCTGTGCGACCGGGACCCGGTGGAAAACTGGGTCGATGGCCATGTTACCCTGTTGGGTGATGCGGCCCATCCCATGATGCAATATTACGCCCAGGGCGCCTGCATGGCGCTGGAAGATGCGGTCTGTCTGGCCCATATGATGGAACGCCACGGCGGCGACATCGACCGTGCCTTCCCCGCCTATAACGAACAACGCCTGATCCGCACTGCCCGGGTCCAGCTGGGCGCCCGGGTTATTGGCGAACACATCTATCACCCCGACGGGGCGCACGCCCGCGTCCGCAACCAACTCATGCGCAACCTGACGGTGGAGGATTATTATGACCGCTTCGAATGGCTTTACGGCGGCACCGGGTTGGATGAGAGGGCTTGATCTTTACGCCGGAATTGGATGCCAGTGATTTGCCGAAATCCGGAT
>JABIRL010000102.1 GCA_018667855.1 Rhodospirillaceae bacterium | reverse complement strand
GGCCTTTTCCAGCTCTTCCTTGGTTGTTTGGCAGCCGCTCAACAACAACGCGCCCAGGCTGATGACCGCGGCGAATTTGAATATAGACATGTTCTTACCCCGTAATTGGTTTGCTCGACAGATCGCGGTTTCTCCGGACATTGCCCAAACAACCACAATGAATAGCCAAACCTGCCCGACGGCGAGCGGTACCGTCTGCCCCCAAATGGGGGCAATTTGGCAATTGGAATGATAATTATCGGGCCACGACACCTGGGGCGGCTCGTTCGGGAATCCTCAGACGCCGGATCCAATTGGCCCGACGGGCGGCAGGTTCAGCAGCAGATGCACCAATTCCGCCTGGCGGGAGGTGTCCGTCTTGGAATAGATGCGCTTCAGATAGCCTCGTGCCGTTGAGGCCGTGATGCCGAGCAAATCTGCGCAGATCGCAACGTCCTGGCCAGTGGCAACCAGGGCGGCCAATTCGGCTTCGCGTTTAGTCAGCCCATAAAGTTGCCGCAGGTACTGGGCGGGCAGTACTGGCGTTACGTCCGGGTTGCCGATCAGGACAATTGCCGCCGGCTGTACGGTGGCGAAAATTACCTCGCGCTGTTTGATCGGCGCTACCAGGATATTGTAGGGGCGCCCGCTACCAAGCCGCGAAACGGTCAATGCCCGGCAAGTAGGTGCTTCGATGTCTTTTTCAAAGAATTTTTCGCCGGTCGCGGCGACGATGCAGGCTTGCAGCCGCCGATCCTCGAACAGCCCGGTGGCGCGCAATCCCTCCGGGCCATCGCAAAGGCCATCGCTGGCCAAGAAAACGGCTTGGGCAGCGGCATTGGCGAATAGGATGCTGCCGTTGCGGCCAAGAAAAAGAATGCCGTTGGCAAGCGCGTCCAAATAACCCACCGCCGCGTCTCGGCTCTGTTCTAATCCAGCCTGGAATTCATCGGTCCGGATCACCCGTGAGAAATCGGGTACTAACTGGCTTTGCATTGTCTTTACTTACGCCACTGGCAATCTACAAATAAGGGCGCTGCGGCTATGCCGTCCGCCGCCCGGCGTTGGCGGTTTTGGTGAGAACTGCAAGGCCTGTCGAAATCAGCGTATTGGCAGCGTATTGGCTGGGAATAGATGGCGCATCTCCTCTAGGGGAGATGGGCTAAAAAAAATATGGTGCGGATGGAGCGGCTCTACCCTGTGGCGAGTGGCTGATGCCGCAAACCTTAGGCTTCGTCGATGGGAATGTTAATGGTGTGCGCAAGACGGATCAGTCCGACCCGGTTCCTGGTATCTGTTTTGGCGTAAAGCGATTTCAGTTGCGAGCGGACGGTGCCGGGGGAGACATTGCGGCTATCGGCGATTTCTTCATTACCCAAGCCTTGCAGCACCAATTCACATACGGCGTCCTCGGCCTCTGTCAACTGATACAGCAGGTTCATGCCCCGCGAGGAAACATGCTCCCGGTTTGTGGGGTCAATCACTAATACCAGTGCGCCTTTGAAGCCCCGCTCGAGGACATCTTCAGTGCCGCCCAAAGGCGCGATATCTGCCATGAAGGGCTCGGCCATTGATCGCCGATCGATCGTCAGTAACGTCGGCGTGGCTGTGTTTTGCGCGTTGACCGTTTCGCAGGCGATCTTGACCGACCGCCGGAATAGTCCGGTGGCTTCATCCGATGTGACCGTAAGTCTGTTACTTGCATCAAGGCCAAGACCGTCCTTCAGTTCCAAGATGCGCGCCGCTTCCCGGTTCTTGATGACCACGGTGCCGTCTTCAAACAAAATAAACGTGCCGATGTGGAAACGGTCAAGTGCGGACAGCACTGCCTGGAACCTGACTTGCAGCAAATTGAAGGGCCGGGAAATTTCCACGGTGCGGGCAAAATGCGGGTGGAAAAACTTTGCCTGTCCTTGTTCTTCCGCTGTCATTGGACCGCGACCCATCTCAAAGTGGTAGGTCAGACAATCTAACCAAGCCGCCGTTTCGTTCAGGCGCATTGATGCCCGTTGGTCGATATTAAATTTCTGGTAGAGCCATTTCGCGGTCTGGTCCGTCTGTCTCGTGCGATTGACCCGGTTTAGCAGATCATCAATCGGAACCCATTGACCCGCCCGTGCTTCCGACATACCCATCACGACGGGCACTTCGTTCTCGGCGTAATTGACCACATACTCTTCTATATCATCAGGCTGGAATAACCTACTTGCCGCCGATATGAGTATTTCGGGGAATGTATGGTCCGATAACAGAATATTGACCACCTTGGCGCCGGTTCGATCGGCTAGTTGGTCCAATACATCCGTCCATTCGTTGGGATTCAAAACGCTATCATAAATACTGGCGATCAAATCCAAACTGTCTTGCGTCACATCCATGCTTTAGCCAGTCATTTGTGTCGTGCCAGGCGGGGCAGATTCAACAACAAATGCACCAGTTCCGCCTGACGCGATGTGTCCGTCTTGGAAAAGATGCGTTTGAGATAACCGCGCGCGGTTTCGGCGGTAATGCCCATTTGGTTGGCGCAGGTGCCAATATCCTGGCTCGTGGCGATCACGGTGGCCAGTTGCGCTTCACTTGAATTGAGAGGGGTTTGCGAGGTCTGAACAAAAGATGCGGAGATTCTTCCATTTCTTGCAGGCTCCGCACCTGAACTTTTTTTACCCATACTCGATACGCGATCTTTGATGGAACCCGATTATTGAAATGGTAGTATAGTTTTTGCAACTTAGTTAGTCAAATTGGCGTTTTATTTTAGTTATTAAGACCGGTCTAATATAAACAAGCACTCGCCCATTCCGGAAACATTCAGAATTCCGATGACACGGTGTAATTACTTCTACGCTGGCCACTCTCCGCAATCGAAGGGGTCAGAGTTAATTGATCGCAATCGAAGCCAGCACGCATAGGGAATGGGCGCTGGAGGGTGTCCGCTTTAAGACTGAAATCGAAAAAAATTCCCGGTCTGCGCTCGAACCTAGAACTGAGGGGCGGAGGGAGAAAATCAAAAGCCCATCGGAAAAGGCAAAAGTTCATGCACATCAATTGACTCTGACCCCTTTGAATTTTGATGGGACGGGTCAGGTCGCTCTTCTTGTAATTTGCTCTTCCTGGGAGAACGAATGCCGGTGACACGTAAGTGGTACATGTCACCGGGATTCTTGAGCCTGACGACCTAACTAAAGGTCCCGGTCGCCGCCGAGGAGGCGGTGGACGATGGTGCGGCGGAGGATTTCGTTGGTGCCGTCGGCCACGTTGACCACGCGGACCACGTTGTAGGCTTCCGCCAGCCCGACCTCGTTGGTGAAGCCCATGGCGCCGTGGACCTGGATGGCGCGGTCGATGGCGCGGGCGCCGACCTCGACCGCGTAGGCCTTGGTCATGGACAATTCCTTGATCGCCGGCTCGCCCCGATCCAATAATTGCGCCACGTTCAGGCCCATGAGGTGGGAGGCGTGCAGCTCCATGGCCGATTCCGCCAACGGGAACGTCACGCCCTGATACTCGGAAATTGTCTTGCCGAAGGCCTGGCGCTGGGTCGAGTAATCCAGGGCCAGATCCACCGACCAGCGGGCCAAACCAAGGGCCCGGGCGGAATTATAGATCCGCCCCATGGAGATGCCGAACACCGCGTTCTTGAAGCCCTGGTGCAACTCGCCAACCAACTGATAGGGCTCCACCCGCAGGTCCTCGAACACCAGCTGCGCCTCGTTACCGCCCACCGAGCCATGCATGCGGATGATACTCTCAAGCTCGAAGCCCGGCGCATCGGTCGGCACCAGAAAGGCCGAGATGCCGCCCTTGCGCTTGGCGGCGGCCTCCGGGTCGGTCTGGGCGAAGATGATGCAATATTCGGCGATGGGCGAATTGGTGGTCCAGATCTTGCGCCCGTTGATGCGCCAGCCGTTGCCGTCGGGCGTGGCCCGCGTGGTCATGGCGGCGGCATCCGAGCCCGCGCCCGGTTCCGACATGCCGAAACACATGGACGTCCGCCCCGCGATCATGCCCTCGAGCATTTCCGTCCGCGCCTCCTCCGTGACCCGCTCCAACAGGCGCGAAGGACCCAGGGCCCAATGGCTGATGGCATACATCGCAAGCCAGTTGTGCGGCCCCGCCGTGCGGTAGGCATGTTCCCAGGCCACGTAATAGGCCAGCATGCCCAGACCGCTGCCGCCGAGATCTTCCGGCACGCACATATTGTAATAGCCGGCCTTGGACGAGGCCATGCGGACCTCTCGGATCAGCTCGATCACTTCTTCGACGTAACGGCCGTTTTCGTCGTAAGTATTGCGGCCGTTGGAGAGCAGGTCGTGGTGCTTGTCGTGCCGGGCGATGACCTCCGCCTTGATGAAGTTTTCAAGCCCGTCGCACAGGCCACGGATTTCCTCGGGAATTTCAAATGCGATACTGCTCATTACAAAAGCGCCTTTCAGAATGGGTTGCCCGCATTGTGCGGCGGCTGGCCGCCCCGGTAAAGGGCCACCGGCAAAACGGCTGGTCACATGGATTGCCGGGTCAAGCCCGGCAATGACAAAGATAAGAAAAAATGGCGAAAAACTGCGAAATCGTCATTACCGGACTTGATCCGGTAATCCAGGGCCATGAAGTGCAATGAAGATATTTTGCCGCCGCCCTCAGGTCACGACACAGCCCTGAATTTAAACCGGACAAGCAGTGGATCAAGTCCGGGCATCCAGAGCCACGCGACTGGCCGGTTACAGTTGCCAGTAGTGGCGGTCGGCCAGGCGGTCCTGGTTGCGCCAAAGGCCTTTGATGTCGGCGATCAGGCCGCCGTCGCGGACCAGGTGCGCCAGATCGGCGGTATTCAGAGCCAGATAGTCGTCGTGGCGGACGGCGCCGACAACGGTGTCGTAACCATTGTGCCCGTCCAGGGACGACAGCAGGGGAAAGCCATATAGACGCTCAGCCTCGACGCCGTCGGCGATGGGGTCATGCACCACCACCTCATGGCCGCGTTCCTTCAGTCCGGCGACGACATCGACCACCTTGGTGTTACGCAGGTCGGGCACATTTTCCTTGAAGGTCAGGCCCAATACCAGGATCCGCCCCGGCCCGGACATATTCTCGTCAATGCAGCCGGCGATGAAGTCGCCCATGGCATCGTTCAGGCGCCGCCCCGACAGAATGATCTGCGGATCGTGGCCCAACTGCTGGGCCTGAAAAGCCAGATAATAGGGATCCACGCCAATGCAATGGCCGCCCACCAGACCCGGTGTGAAGTTCAGGAAATTCCATTTCGTGCCCGCCGCCTCCAAAACGTCATGGGCCGAGATGGAAAGTTTCTGGCAGATCGCGGCGACCTCGTTGACGAAGGCGATGTTGATGTCGCGCTGGGCGTTCTCGATCACCTTGGCGGCTTCCGCTGTCTTGATGTCCTTGGCCCGGTGTATGCCCCCGGTGGTCACCCGGCCATAAATTTCCGCCAGACGGTCGAGAACATCATCGGTCTGTCCCGCCACGACCTTGGTGATCTTGTCGACGGTGTGTTCCCGGTCGCCGGGGTTGATCCGTTCCGGCGAATAACCGAGGAAGAAATCCTGGCCGCAGACCAGGCCCGACGCCGCCTCCAGGGCCGGGCCGCAAATATCCTCGGTCACGCCGGGATAGACCGTACTTTCGAAGACCACGATATTGCCCGCATCCAGCATACCGCCGATACCGGCACAGGCCGCCTCGATCAGGCGCAAATCCGGCTGGTTGTCGCCATCCACCGGCGTGGGCACCGTGACGATGTAAATCTCGGCCCCGGCGATGGCCGCCGCCTCGTCCGTCACGGTCAGGGCGCTGTCGGACAGACCTTCCGCGGCGATCTCGCCCGTGCGGTCATGGTTGTCGCGCAATTCGCCAATCCGCGTTTGGTCCAGGTCATAGCCGATGGTGGGAAAATGCCGGGCCAGGGCCACGGCCAGGGGCAGCCCCACATAACCAAGACCGATGACCGCGATGGGCAGATCCGTAACCATAGTTTCGCTCAAGTCTCGCTTTCCGTGATCTCGCCGCCGGCCCAGCGAATTTGCGGCGCGATGATGTTGGGATCAACGCGGCCAACCTGCCCACGCACCGTGGCCAACATGCTGTCCACCACCGCCTCCGTCAATAAATTCGGCTGCAGCCCCAGATCCGTCAGGGCCGTGTTCTTGGCATTGTAATAATGCTCTTCCAGCTCGACACGGGGGTTTTCCAGATGCTCGACCTTGACCGCCAGGCCCGCCCGTTCCCCGGCGGCGACGACCATTTCGGCCAGTTGCATGACTGAAAACTGCTCGGTGAATTGGTTGAAGATGCGGAAATCGCCCCGTTCCGCCGGCTGCCGCGCCGCGATATCGACACAGGCCAAGGTATCGCGAATGTTCAAGAAACCCCGCGTCTGCCCGCCCTTGCCATAGACGGACAAAGGCAGCCCCACCGCCGCCTGCACCAGGAAGCGGTTCAGCACCGTGCCGAAAACATGATCGTAGTGGAACGAAGTACGCAGATCCTCGGCCACCGCCGTCTGGTCCGTATCAATGCCGTAAACCACGCCCTGATTCAGGTCCGTGGCCCGCATGCCCCAGATCCGGCAGGCGAATTCGATATTGTGGGAATCATGCACTTTCGACAGATGATAGAAGCTGCCCGGCTTTTTCGGGTACAGCACCCGGTCCGTGCGGCCGTTATGTTCCACCTCCAGCCAGCCCTCTTCGATATCGATATTGGGCGTGCCGTATTCACCCATGGTGCCCAGCTTGATCAGATGGCTATCGGGACAATGGCGCTGCATGGCGAACAACAGGTTCAGGTTGCCGATGACATTGTTGTGCTGGGTCATCACCGCCGCGCCGCGACTTTGCATGGAATAGGGCGCGGAGGGCTGTTCGGCGTAATGCACGATGGCGTCAGGCTGGGTTTCGCGCAGCAGATTATAGACAAAGCGATGGTTGGTCAGGTCACCGACCTTCATGGCGATGGTCGTGCCGGCGCCAGTTTCATTCCAGCATTGCACCCGGCGATGCAGGGTGGGGATCGCCAGCAGCGGTTCGATCCCGTCTTCCAATTCCCATTTACGTTTGGCGAAATTGTCCGCCACCGTGACCGTATCGCCAGCAGCGGCGAAATGCATGGCCGTGGGCCAGCCCAGATACCCGTCGCCGCCCAAAATAAGGATTTTCATGAAGTCAGAACCTAAACTATGCCGGTGGAATTCGCGGGCCGGGAAGTAACATTATCGCCCCATTCTGACAAGGGCGGCCCGTGGCTGTTCCATGGCTGGGCGGGTGGGACAAACAAGGTTATAAGCGGGCCCATGTCTTGGAGCTTCAATCTCGGCCTGGCGATCGCCGCCTTTATCGTGACCGTTGCGGCCACCGCTCTGGCGCTGCGCCTTTTGCGGGCCCGCGCGGTCCTGGATATTCCCAATGAACGCTCCAGCCACGACCGCGCCGTGCCGCGGGGCGGCGGCATTGCCGTGATGGCGGTCATGGTCGGGGGCTGGTGCCTGCTGGCCTGGTGGCGGGGTGATTCGTTCGATCTGCTCGCCCTCTCCATCCTGACCGCCGGATTGGCCGCCGTGTCGTTTCTAGACGATCTGCGCGGCCTGCCGGCACTGCCGCGATTGCTTTTGCAGGCCCTGGCCGTGGCCCTGGGCTGTCTGCTGCTGTCGGATGGTGCGGTCTTTCAAGGCCTGTTGC
>JABIRL010000150.1 GCA_018667855.1 Rhodospirillaceae bacterium | reverse complement strand
GGATAGGCACGATCTGTTGTTAGGCGACCAGCGGCGCATATTTGTCCAACAGCGCCATGATCTGGTCACGGGGTTCGGACGGCAGGGTCAGCAGGGCGCGGGTCACGCCGGCCTCGGCATAGCCGTCCAGGGTCGCTTTGTCGCCCGGCGCGCCGAACACGCTGACCGACAATTCGGACGGATCACGCCCGCCTTCCTCCGCCACCCGCGCCAGGCGGGCCATGTTCTCCTTGGCATCGAAACCATGGCGGGCCCGGGGCAGCCAGCCGTCGCCATATTCCACAATGCGGCGCAGGGTGTAATCGGTCTCACCGCCCAGGATCACGGGCGGATGCGGCTTCTGCACCGGCTTGGGATGGGCCCAGGCGGCATCGAAATTGACGAAATCGCCATGGAACGTCGCCTCTTCCTCGGTCCAAAGGGCCTTCATAGCCAGGACGTCTTCCCGCATTTGGGCAAACCGGGTCTTGTACTGGACGCCGTGGTCTTCCATTTCCTCCACATTCCAGCCGCCGCCGATGCCAAAGATGAAGCGGCCGCCGGACATCATATCCAGGCTGGCCACCGACTTCGCCGTAACAATGGGTTCCCGCTGGGCCAGCAGACAGATGCCGGTGCCCAACTTCAGGTTTTTCGTCACCGCCGCCGCATAGGCCAGTGCGACGAAGGGATCATGGGTATGCCAATAATCCTTGGGCAGATCGGGTCCGCCCGGCCAGGGCGATATACGCGATGCGGGAATATGGGTATGCTCCGGCACGAACAGGGATTCAAAACCGCGCTCCTCCAGCGCAATGGCCAATTCGTCCGTCCGTATGGAATAATCCGTCGCGAAAATCATCACACCCACATGCATGGCGTATCCTCCTATCCAAAATGATCTGCGCGCATTAGAACCAACCACGCCGACGCTGTCCAGGGCACTAGTGGTCCGATGCTAACGGATGGCACCCATCCGTGAGGATCGAAAGACCACTAGACTCTTAAGAATCGTGGTGCGCGCGACACCAAACAGGCGGATTCTTCTGTTTGGTTCGCACCACTAGGCATATGAGCGGCAAAAGCGTAAGTTGCGTGCCAATAAAATCCTCGAACAGACCGCTGAAATACAAAGGACGGATCAACATCATGCGTATCGCAACCATCAACAACAACGGCAAACAAACCCTGGCCGTCCGCAAGGGCGACAGTTATGTGGATCTGTCCAAGGCCGCGCCCGATCTGCCCAATGACATGACCGCGCTGCTGGAAGCGGGGGCGCTCGACAAGGCCAAGCAGGCAGCGCAGGCGGCGGGCGATGACGCCATGATCGCCGCCGCTGACGTGAGCTATCTGCCTGTGGTGACCAATCCGCCGAAGCTGTTGTGTTGCGGTTTGAACTACCGCGATCATGCTATCGAGACCGGCGCCGATATCCCCGACTATCCCATCATCTTCATGCGGGTGCCCACCACCATGGCGGCCCACAATGCGCCCATGATCCTGCCAAAGGCGGCATCGGACTATGATTACGAGGCGGAACTGGCGGTGATCATCGGCAAGGGCGGGCGGCATATCGCCAAGGCGGATGCGCTGTCTCATGTAGCGGGTTATTCCTGCTTCAATGATGGTTCCATCCGCAGCTATCAGTTCAAGGCGCCGCAATGGACCATGGGCAAGAATTTCGATGCCTCCGGTGGCTTCGGGCCGGACATGGTGACGCCGGACGAGCTGCCGAAAAGCGTTGATAATCTGCGTATTCAATGCCGCCTGAACGGTGAAACCATGCAGGATTCAAATACCGGACAACATATTTTCGACGTGGAGACCGTGATCGAGACCCTGACCGAGGCCATGACGCTGTGCCCCGGCGATGTCATCATCATGGGCACACCGCCCGGCGTCGGCGCGGCGCGTACGCCGAATGTCTGGATGAAGGACGGCGACGTCTGCGAGATCGAGATCGAGGGCATCGGCATCCTCTCCAACCCCATCGTGGCGGAATAGTCCGCAAGGAAAGTTGGCAATTCTGGAACCACCGCCCCGGCCGCTACCAGGCCTGCGGGAATCACTAGCGGGCGTTGACCGGCACAATCTGGTCAACGCCCTGGT
>JABIRL010000084.1 GCA_018667855.1 Rhodospirillaceae bacterium | reverse complement strand
TGCAACTGCGCCATGTTGGCGCACAACATGCCCTGGGTGTTGATGACGCCCTTTGGCATCCCGGTGGAACCGGATGTAAAAAGATACTTCGCGACCGTGTCCGGGCCCACCTTGGCGTAGGCAGCTTCCATCCCGTCGCCCGGCGTGGTGGCCAGCAAACCATCGAAACCATCGCCGCCGTCCAGCAGTTCCACCGCGCTTAGATCCAGGCTGTCCAGGGCATTGGCAAAGGGTGCGGGATCTTCCACGAAAATCATCGCCGGCCGCACCAGATCGAAGATATGGCGCAATTTCGAATAGTCCTGGCTCATCAGGCAATAGGCGGGCGAGACCGGCGCCACGGGAATGCCGACCTGCATGGCGCCATAGGTCAACGCCCCATGGCGCAACGAATTGGGCGACAGGATCATCAACGGCCGATCCGGGCCCAGACCACGATCCAACAGGCCTTGGCCAATCGCGTCCGCCTGCGCCCGGGCCGTACCAAAGGTCAATTCACGCCAGCCACGGCCCGGCGCCTGTTCGTCCCGTTGCGCCAGAAAGGCCTGATCGGGCGTCGCGTTTGCCCAATAGCGCATGTAATCGCCTAGTTGGCGCTTAACCGGGTTCAGGGGGTGGGGCGAGGACAGGATTATGCTGCCGTCGTCGCGGCGCAACACATCCACCTTTGGCTCCAGATATTCCAGTTCCGGCGCTTGGTCTGCCAAAGCCGCCCCTCCCGTGCTCGCGCTTGTTTGACTTCCTGTTAACCAGGATTGTTGCATAATAGCGTCATGAGACTAATCCTGCTGTTCATTCTTAGCCATTTCGTTGTCGCGCCGGCGGCGGCCGAGATGCTGTCCGGGCCGGTGAAGGTGATCGATGCCGCCAATCTGCGCGTCGGCGGGCAATTGGTGCGGCTGCAGGGCATCGCCGCCCCCGAATCCGGGGACCGGTGCCCCCTGCGGACGGTGACCATCAAATGCGGCCGGATCGCCACCACGGCGTTGATGGATTTGACGGCGGGCGCAAAAGTACAGTGCGAAACCCACGGCAAACCGAACGCCAAGGGTGTCTATCTGGCGACCTGCAAGGCCAATGGTTATGACCTGTCCGAGGGCATGGTCTATACCGGCTGGGCGCGGCCCGTCAAAGGTTCGCCGAAACGCTATCGCGCGATCGAGGCCGGTGCCCGCAAACGGGGGCGCGGTCTGTGGCGCGGCGATTTCCCCGATGCGGTCAACAAGGCAGCGGCTACCCGCTGACCTGAACGACCACCTTGCCCATGGCCTGACCGGATTCCATGCGGGCATGGGCGCCCGCGACATCCGCCAGGGGGAACGGCTCCCCATCCATCAACGGGCGTAGTTGCCCCGCCTCGACCAGGGCCGTGATCTCCCGCATGATCTGGCCATGACGGGCCCCGCCGGTGCCGTGCAACAAAGGCAACAGCATCAGCACGCCGATGTGGTGCAAACCTTTTAGGTGAACCGGCGTCAGGTCCTGGGTTGAATTAGTCTGGCAGCTGATCACGGTGCCACGCAGTTTCGCCGCTTCCCAGGATTTCGGGATATTGTCACCGCCCACCGTGTCATAGACGATGTCAAAGCCCAGCCCCCCGGTATGGGCCGCCACATAGTCGGCAACGCTCTGTTCGCGGTAATTGATGGGTATGGCGCCGAAATCGCTGACCAGAGCCGCTTTTTCCGGACCCGAAACAGTTGCGTAGACCTTGGCACCACGGGCGATGGCGATCTGCATCACCACATGACCGACGCCGCCGACACCGGCATGCACCAAAACCGTCTGGCCCCAGCCCACATTGGCGCCATCCACCAGGCCTTCCCAGGCGGTCAGGCAGACCAGGGGCAGGGCGGCCGCCTCCGCCATGGACAGATTGCCGGGCTTAGGCGCCAGGAATTCGGCATCACAGGCCATGAATTCAGCCAGGGCGCCGCCCGTGCCCTTAACCCCGCCGGCGCAGCCGTAAACTTCGTCGCCCACGGCAAAATCACCGACGTCGCCGCCGACGGCTTCCACCACACCGGCCACATCGCCCTGAATGACGGCGGGAAAGTCGGGGCCCAGGGGCAGTCCCAATTTGCGGATTTTCCAATCCACCGGATTAACAGAGGTTGCGGCGACCTTGACCAGAACCTGATTGGATTTGATTTCCGGGACAGGGATTTCCGCTGCCTCGAAAACCGACGGCTCGCCCGCCGCGCGTATGATCATTGCTTTCATGATGCGCTATCTACATGCCGAGCTGCGCCTTGGCCAGGATGTTGTGCTGGATTTCGTTGGAGCCGGAATAGATCGAAACCTTGCGGAAATGCAGATAGTTCGGCATGCAGCTGTTGGCGTATTCGGCGCCCACCGCCGGCTCGTTCCAACCGTGCTTCAGGGCCGCGATCTGATAGGGCATGGCGTAATAGGCAATCGCCTCGACCTTCAATTCGTACAGGCGTTGCAGAATTTCCGAATTGCGGATCTTAAAGATATTGGCTTCAGCGCCCAGGGCCTTGCCGCCCAGCTCCCCGTCGCGGGAGAATTTGTCGATGGCCCGCATGTTGAAGGCTTCCAGAGTTCGCAGCTCCATCTCAACGCCAGCGATACGGCTGGCAAAATCCGGCTCCTTGGCCAAGGGCCGGCCGCCGCTCTGTTCGTCCTGGGCGGCGATGTCCTTCAGTTGACGCAATAGGGTTTTATGCTGACCCAGGGAGCCGCCCGACATGCGTTCATGGGCCAGGAGGTACTTGCCGATGGACCAGCCCTTGTGGATCTCGCCGACCGTGTTTTCTACCGGCACCCGCACGTCGCTATAGAAAACCATGTTCGTCTCGTGCAGGCCGTCCATCAGGATAATCGGCCGGATTTCGATACCCGGTGTCTTCAAATCGACCAGAATGAAGCTGATGCCTTCCTGCTTCTTCCCTTCCGAGCTGGTGCGCGCCAACAGGAAACACCAATCCGACCAATGGGCCTTGGTGGTCCAGGTCTTGGCGCCGTTGATCACCCATTCATCGCCGTCCCGTACAGCGGTGGTGCGCAGCGAAGCCAGATCGGAGCCCGCGTCAGGTTCGGAATAGCCCTGGCACCAGATATGATCGCCAGACAGCATGGGCGGCAGAAAGCGCCGCTTTTGTTCCTCGGTGCCAAAGCCGATCAGTACCGGGCCGCACATATTGACGCCGAAGACCACCAGCCGGGGCGCACCGGCCAGACCCAGTTCCTCGTCAAAGATATATTTTTGCGTCAGGCTCCAGCCCGGTCCGCCATGGGCCGCCGGCCAGTTCGGCGCCACCCAGCCCTTGTCATAAAGAATTTTGTGCCAGCCGACCACGTCCTGGCGCTGCATCTCGATACCGTTTTCGACCTTGTATTTCAGCTCCAGCGGGGTTGCTTCCGCCAGAAATCTGCGCACCTCGACCCGAAAGGCCGCGTCATCGGCGCTAAACGTCATATCCATCGCGGCACCCAATATCCATTCCAGATCAACAAGCCTAGAACACAATGGCCGCTTTGGGGAAGGTGAACAGTTGCCATGAAGGTGCTATATGCTGAGCGATGGATTCAGAATAGAGGGAGTTGAACATGGCTGATGCCGTTATGGGCCAATCAGTGCCGCGTCGGGAAGATCAACGTTTCCTGACGGGCGCGGCCAGGTTCACCGACGATTTCAATGAACCGGGGCAGTTGTGGGGCGCTGTACTGCGGTCGCCCCATGCCCATGCGGCGATCAAGGCGATCGAAACAGCGGCGGCGGCGGCGTTGCCCGGCATCATTGGGGTCTACACGGCGACGGATCTGGCCGCCGACGGTATCGGCCCCCTGCCCTGCGCGGCGGCGGCCGTGATCCAGACCGTGGTGCCCATCACCGTGCCGCCCCGTCATGCCCTGGCCACGGGGCTGGTGCGCCATGTGGGCGACCCGGTCGCCTTCGTCGTGGCCGAGGACCAAAATATAGCGCTGGACGCCCTGGAACTGATCGAGGTTGATTATCAGGATCTGCCGGCGGTCGCCGACGGACGCGAGGCGCTGGCATCCAGCGCACCGGAAATCTGGCCCGAGGCGCCCGGTAACAAGGCCTACCGGTTCGAAAAGGGCGATAGCGGAGCGGTCGAGGCCGCCATGGCCGGCGCCGCCCATGTCATCGAATTGGACATCATCAACAACCGCGTCTCCCCCGCGCCGACGGAGCCGCGCGCCGCCATCGCCACACACGATGCGGCGGCGGACAGCCTGCACCTGTTCGTGACCGGCCAGGGCGTACACGGCATTCGCGGCCAGCTGGCGCGTTCGATTTTCAAAGTCGCGGAAGAAAAACTCCACGTCTCCGCCCCGGATGTTGGGGGTGGCTTCGGTCTGAAGAATTTTGTCTATCCCGAATGGGTTTTGCTGTTATGGGCCGCCCGGCATTTGGGCCGGCCGGTCAAATGGGTGGCCACCCGCAACGAAGAATTCATGAGCAGTATCCAGGGCCGCGATGTACAGACCACGGCGCGCCTGGCGTTGGACGGTGACGGCCATTTCCTGGCGCTGAGGGCGGACATAACCGCCAATATGGGCGCCTATCTGTCGTCATTCGGGCCGGGCATCGCAACCAATTCGACCTCCACGGCGATCAGCGGCGTTTACGACATACCGAACATCTTCATGGGCGTCACGGGCGCCTTTACCAACACCGTGCCCATTGATGCCTATCGGGGCGCCGGCAAACCGGAAGCGAACTATATCGTCGAACGTTTGATCGAGGCCGCCGCGCAACAGACCGGCATCGATCCGGTCGAATTGCGTCTGCGGAACGCCATTTCGGCCTTTCCCCACACCACGTCCCTGGGCATCGAGATCGATACCGGCGACTTCAGGGGAAATATCGAACAAGCCGTACAGTTGGCGGACCGCGCCGGCTTCGAACAACGGCGGACGGCATCGGCGGCTGCGGGTAACCTGCGGGGCATGGGTGTGACCTGTTTCCTGGAAACCGCGCGGGGCGCCAATGAAGAGGGGGCGGAGGTTAATTTCCGCCCGGACGGCACCATTGAGCTGCGCCTGGGGACGGAATCCAACGGCCAGGGGCACGAAACCGCCTTCAGCCAGATAGCCGCCGACACCTTTGGCCTGCCGCTGGAAACCTTCCACTATATCCAGGCCGATACTTCCCAGACCCGGGCCGGCAACGGTCATGGCGGTGCCCGCTCCATGCATATGGGCGGCAGTGCCCTGGTGGCGGCCATGGCAGCAGCCTTGGCCAAGGCGCGGCCCATCGCGGCGCAGATGCTGCAAGCGAACGCGGACGCCTTGGAGTTCGCGGGCGGCGACTTCCGTGTCGCGGGCACGGAGCAGACGGTTTCCCTGCTCGATGTCGCGGCGGCGGCACGGGATCCTAATATGACAGCTGGAGAGGGTTTGGACAGCTATGAGCGGCGGGAGGATGCGCCCTTTACCTTTCCCAGTGGCTGTCACGTGGCGGAAGTGGAGATCGATCGCGAGACCGGCGTGCCGCGCTTGGTACGATATCTGATGGTCGACGATTACGGCCGGCAGATAAACCCGGCCCTGACCGAGGGCCAGGTCCATGGCGGCATAACCCAGGGCATCGGCCAGGCGATGTTGGAAGAGGTGATCTACGATCCCGAAACGGCGCAATTGTTAAGCGGCACATTGATGGACTACACCGTGCCCCATGCCGCCCAATTACCTTCCTTCGAGGTTCATTTCAGGCAAACCCCCACCGCGGCCAATCCGTTGGGTGTCAAGGGTTCCGGCCAGGCCGGCTGCATGGCGGCGCCGCAGGCCATCATGGCCGCCGTGCTGGACGCCTTGAAGCCCCTGGGCATTACCAATATGGATATGCCCGTCACGCCGGAGCGGCTTTGGCGGGCGATTAAGGCATCGTCATAGGTCGTGCTAGAGCAACCCGCGGTCAATTGGATTCAATTGACTGCGGATAAGTTGCTCTATCTTAAAGGATTTAGCGCATGGCTGCGCGTTCAATTGAACGCGACATGCGCTAGGCCGCGTTAGCTTCTTCCCGGCTGGGCTTCGGAGCGCCGAACAGGAAGCCCTGGCCAAAGTCGAAGCCGTATTCCAGAACTTCGATCACATCCGCTTCCCGCTCGATCCGTTCCACCACCAGGGAAATTTCCGAGACCGATGATTTCGCTTTCAGGGTCCGCGGATGCACCCAATCGGCGCCGTCTTCCGGCAGGGTCAGGATCAAGCTGATCGGCACCTTAATATAGCGGAATTGGGTTTGGGCCAGGGATTTGAAATCGATTTCCAGGTCTTCGACCTGATCCATGGAAAAGCGGAAACCCAGTTCGCTCAGACGGCCCAGTTGTTCCCATACCGTTTCCGACAAGGCGGCAACGTCGCGCTGGGTAATTTCAAAGATCATGCGCGTGGCAAGAGATGGATTATGGGCCATGAAATCGATGAACTGGGTCATGAACCCGGTATCGTTCAGCGTGTGAATTGAGATATTCACGAAGAAATTTACTTCGTTCTGTCGCTTCTCGGTACGGCGGAGCAGCTGAACGCAGCGCATCAGCAGCAAATTGTCGATGGTGCCGATCAGGCCTTGCTCCTTGGCGACCTCCAAATATTGTCCGGGCGTGACAATGCGGCCGTCAGAGGTGCGTATGCGCGAGAAGGCTTCATAGTGGCGCGTGCGCCGCTGGGGCAGGCTGACGATGGGCTGCAGATACAGATCGATGCGGTTGGCTTCCAGAGCCTCACGAATATGGCCAAGTATTTCTTCGTCCGCGACCGGCCTTTCCGGCGCCGCGGCCGGTGTGGCGTCGACGCCAACAGGCGTCTGCTCCCCCGTCTGTTCATTGGCGGCGGAATTCTTGCGCCGGGAATTTGCCGCTTTCGGCGTCTTGACCTTACCGAAATGGCCCAGCTGCGATTGCAGCACCTTCATCTCGCGCACCAGGGAATGATTTGTCTCGTTGGCGGCGGATTCGACCACCTCGCACAATACCGCCATCTCCTCGCGGGAGCGCACCACATCCGCCAGCAGACCGCGGTTCACGTCCCGCAAATCATCAATCTCGTCAAAGGCCTGATCCAATTGACCAATCGTGTCCCGCTGTTCCAGACGGCGTGAAAAGATCTCATGCAACAGCGCGGCGGCCAGGAATGAGGCGCCGGCAATTACATAACAAAACATGGGATCCAGATGGGGCAATGTCCGGGGCAGCACGAAACCCGCCGCGGCCGCGGCCGCGCCATAGGAAGCCAGAATAAGGATATGCGTTGTAAACGACATGCGACCTCAAATTTATATAGGGTGCAGTCTGACCGCAGTCGGTTTCAATATGGTTAACGGCATGTTGCGCCGCCGGCCGCCCCGTTTTGATGACTCAATGACCGGTAATGACCGGTTTAGTGACCGGAACGCGGGGATTGGTCGGTCAGGTTTCTGGATTCCAGATAGATACGGCGAACATCGGGGAAATTCTCCCGTAGTTTCATTTCCAACTCGCCGGTCGCCTCCTCGACCTCACTGGAGGTCAGGCCGTCGGCAAAATCCAGGTCGGCCGCCAGCAAAATCTCCTGGGGGCCCAGATGCATAGTGCGTACCGACGCCACGCGGACAACGCGCCGGTCACCGTTCAGCAAGGCCCGGCAACCTTCCACGACCTCCGGCTCCGCCGCCTCGCCGATCAACAATGTCTTGCATTCATAGGCCAGGAACAGCGCGACACCCGCCAAGACACAGCCGATGGCAATGGCCGCCGCGCCGTCAAGCCAGGGCAGTTGCAGCTGCTGGCCCAGAAATATGCCGACCATGGCGATCATCAGACCCAGGATCGCGGCGCCGTCTTCGAACAACACCGTGAACAGGGCCGGGTCCTTGCCCCTGCGTACGGCCTCGAAAAATCCCATGTCGCCTTTTTCCGCCAGAAACTGGCGCAAGGCGAAAAAACTGGCCCCGCCCTCGAACACCATGGCCAGGCCCAGGACGACGTAGCTGATCATGGCGTTTTCAATCGGGGTCGGATTCAGGACGCCATGCACACCTTCGTATATGGAGAATCCCGCGCCCAGGCCAAAGATCAAAATGGCGACAACGAAACTCCAAAAATACAACTCTTTGCCATAACCAAAGGGATGCCGGTCATCCGCCGGCAGATTGGCGCGGTACATACCGTACAACAACAGGCCCTGATTGCCGGTATCCACCATGCTGTGAATGGCTTCCGACAGCATCGCGGACGAGCCGGTGAACATCGCGGCGCCAAATTTTGTCACCGCAATCGCCAAATTGCCCACTAGAGCCGCATAAACCGCTAATTTCGAGGACCCACTTGCCATGCCCTATGTTATACCATGCCCCAGTATTTTTGAAAATTATGAACGAAGGTCCAATGAATAGTCTTGTCAGTGGTCCCGCCGGCGCGCGGGTTGTAACGGAAAGTTTGTCCAATTCGTTAATCCGGGAGGTGGGCAACGCGGGCATGGGCATGGATGACGTGGTCGCCCTGTGGTACGGCGAACCGGATTTGCCCACCCCGCAATATATCTGCCAGGCGGCGACGGAATCCCTGGCCCGGGGCGAAACCTTTTACACAGAGAATTTCGGCATCGCCGAATTGCGGGAGACCTTGGGCACCTATATGTCCGATCTGTACCAGCGGCCGATTGATATGGAACGCGTCGCCGTTACGGCATCGGGCATGAGCGCGACAAATCTGATGCAACAGGTCCTGACCGACCCCGGCGATAATGTCATCGTCACTGCGCCGATCTGGCCCAACCTGATTGAAACCATCCGTATCATGGGCGGCGAGCCGCGCTTTGCCTGGCTGCAATTCGGCAACCAGGGCTGGAGCCTCGATCTGGACCAAATGTTCGCCATGGTCGACGACAGCACCCGGGCGATCATGATCAACTCGCCGTCCAACCCGACGGGCTGGGTGATGAGCCTGGAGGATATGCGGACTGTTTTGGATTTCTGCCGCGAGCGGGGCATTTGGGTGATCAGCGACGAAGTTTACGCCCGCATGTACTTTCACGGCCGGGTGTCGCCATCATTTCTTGAGATTTCGGAGCCGGAGGACCGCGTCGTCGTGGTCAACAGTTTTTCGAAATCCTGGTGCATGACCGGCTGGCGTCTGGGCTGGGTAACCGCGCCGCCGGCCTTGATGCCTACGTTGGAAAAGATGATCGAATTTCACTATTCCTGTCCGGCGCATTTCAGCCAGGTCGCCGCCGTCACCGCTGTGCGGGACGGTGAAGATTTCGTAACCGAAACCGTGGACCGATATCAAAAGGCCCGCGATCTGGTCATCGACCGCTTGCAGGCCATGCCGAAGGTCAGGGTGCATCGTCCCGATGGTGCCTTCTATGCCTTTTTTGCCGTTGAAGGCATGGACGATTCCCTGAACAAATGTAAGGACATTCTGCGAAAAACTCACGTGGGGTTGGCGCCGGGCGCAGCCTTTGGCGAAAAGGGCGAAGGCTTCATCCGGCTTTGTTTTGCCTCCACCCTGGATCGCCTTGAAGATGCCATGGATCGCATCGAACCCCATTTCGCTTGAGCCCCAATTCGTTTTGACTGAGGAGACAACCGAATGAAAGTAGTGATTACCGGCGGCGGCGGCTTCATCGGCCGGCAATTGGCCCAGCGGATTTTGGCCCAGGGGGAATTAACCGGACCATCGGGGCAGCGGGAGGCCGTTACCGACCTTGTCTTGTTCGATATGGTGGCGCCGCCCGAAGAAGAACTGGCTGATGACCGTGTATCTGCGGTCGTTGGTGATATCACCGATGGCGATGTGGTCGCGGGCGTCATTGATGCCGACACCGCCAGTGTCTTTCATTTGGCTTCGGTCGTCAGTGCCGGGGCAGAGGCGGATTTCGATCTGGGTTATCGGGTAAACCTGGACGGAACCCGCCACGTTTTGGAAGCAGCCCGCGCGGCCGGGCAAGCATCTGGCGGCACGCCACGCGTGGTCTTCGCCTCGTCCCTGGCAGCCTATGGCGGCGAGGTGCCGGATACGGTCATGGACGGCACGCCGATCACGCCGGAAACTTCCTATGGCGCGCAAAAAGTGATCGGCGAATATCTGATCACCGACTATAGCCGCAAGGGCTATATCGACGGCCGGGCCATGCGCCTGCCCACCATCGTGGTACGGCCAGGCAAACCGAACAAGGCGGCCTCGGGCTTCGCCTCGGGTATTATCCGGGAGCCTTTGAACGGCGTCGATATGGTCTGTCCGGTAACGCCGGAAAGTCGCATGGCAATCATGTCGCCACGCACCGTGGTCAGCTGTTTCATGTATATGCACGAGTTGGATGCCTCAAAACTTGGCGCTTCGCGGGCGCTGCTGTTGTCGGGCTTCAGCGTCTCCATGGACGCGGCGGCCACGGCGGTGCGCAATGTGCAGACCAACCGCGCCAAGGGCGAGATCACCTTCAAAACCGATCCCGCTACCCAGGCTATTGTCGACGGCTGGCCGAAAACCACCCATTCCGACAAGGCCGGCGCCTTGGGCTTTCCCAGTGATGACAACATAGAAGATGTCATCGCCGCCTATATCGAAGACGAGTTGGATTGAGGAGCAACCCCGTGACTGGACAACTGAGCGGACGACTGGCCGGAAAACGCGCCTTCATCACCGCCGCGGCCCAAGGCATCGGCCGGGCCACGGCCGAGACCTTTTTGCGCGAAGGCGCCCAGGTCATCGCCACGGATATCAACATGGATATTCTGAACCAGTTGAACGAACTGGATGGCGACGTGATCACCGAGCATCTGGACGCCCGCGACAGCGCCGCGATATCCGATGCCGCGGAGCGCCATGGCGCCGTCGATATTCTTTTCAACTGCGCCGGTTTCGTACACAACGGCAGTATTCTGGACAGTACCGAGGATGAATGGGATTTCGCCTTCGATTTAAACGTGAAATCCATGTACCGCGTAACCAAGGCTTTTCTGCCGGCCATGTTGGCCAATGGCGGCGGCAGCATCGTCAACACATCCTCTGTCGCCTCCGCCGCCAAGGGTATTGTCAGCCGCTGCATCTACAGCGCCTCCAAAGCAGCCGTGACCGGCCTGACCAAATCCATCGCCGCCGATTACGTGGGCCAAGGCGTCCGCTGCAACGCCATCGCACCCGGCACCGTCGATACACCGTCCCTGGGCGACCGCATCAACGCCGCCCCCGACCCCGAACAGCAACGCCGTGATTTCATTGCCCGCCAGCCCATGGGCCGCCTGGGTACGGCCCAGGAAGTCGCCAACCTGGTGTTATATCTGGCCTCTGACGACAGCGCCTTTTGCACCGGGCAGCTTTACACCATCGACGGCGGCGTCTCCATGTAGCCAACGATTTAGTGGGCGCCGTCACAGCCAAGACAAAACCCTTCGAATAGGATTATGCTCATACTTTGAAAGCATGCCTGCACGGAGGACCAAGCCATGAAGATCGGCAAGATTGTCGGCATTGTTGTTGTCGTTTTGTTGCTTATCATTGGCGGCGGCGCGGCCTATCTGGCCAGCCTGGACGTGGATGAATACCGGCCGCAGATTGCCCAGGCGGCGCAAGACGCCACGGGCAGGGCGTTGAAGCTGGAAGGGCCCTTGTCGCTGTCGGTTTCATTGACGCCGACCGTGTCGGGCGAAGGTATCAGCCTGGCCAATGCGCCCTGGGGCTCGCGTCCGCAAATGCTCACCCTGCGCCGCTTCGAAGTGCAACTGCAACTGTTGCCCCTGTTGTTCGGGGATCTCCAGATCAACCGCCTGGTTCTGATTGAACCCGATATACTGCTCGAAACCGATGCCCAGGGCGTCGGCAACTGGGAATTCGACCAAGCGGCGGGAAAACAGCCGCAAACCACCGAGACGGATGGCACGGGCGGCGATGCGACCGTTCCCCACATTGGCCGATTGTTGATCGAAAAAGGCCAGCTGACCTACCGCGACGGTGTCAGTGGCGAGACCACCAAGCTTAAGCTGACATCCATAGAGGCTGATGCTGCGTCGACCTCCGATCCGCTGAACCTGAAAATTCAGGCGGCCTTCAATGATATGGCGGTGAATTTGAATGGCAGCGTCGGGCCGCTGAAGAACGCGCTGTCCCCGGATGAACCAGTACAAATCGATCTCGCCGCCAAGGCCCTTGGCGTGGAGATCAAAATCAAGGGTTCCGCCAAGGCCGCCACCGGTGAGCTGGATGCGCTGATCGAGGTTGCCGCCGCCGATCTGTCGGGCCTTCGACCATTGGCGGGCGACGCTGTGCCGGCCAATGTGGCCTTGAAATTAAGCACCCGCGCGAAAGCATCGGCGGGCAAGGCGGTACTTTCCGATCTGCGTCTGGCCTTGGGCGAAAGCGATCTGGCCGGCAGCGTCAGCGTCGATACGTCTGGCAAGTTGCCGAAAATAGTGGCCGATTTGAACGGGAAACGCCTCGACCTGACCCAGCTTCAACCTGCCGCAAACAATAGTGCCGCAAAAGAAAAGGCGACCGGTTCCAGTAAATCTGCGCGTCCCGGCAAGGTACTGCCCGCCGACCCACTGCCGTTGGATGGCCTGAAAGCGGTTGAGGCGGATGTGAAAATTGTCCTCGCCGAAGTGTTGACGCAGCAAATTGCCCTGAAAGACGTCACGGCCGTGATCAAGCTGGCCAAGGGTCACCTGACCCTGAAGCCCTTGGGCATGACCGTAGCCGGCAGCCAGATAAACGCATCAGCGTCGGTTGATGCCGGGGCAAATGTGCCGGCCGTGGCATTCGATCTGGCGGCACCAAAATTGGACCTGGGCCGTCTGCTGGCGGAATCCAAAACCACCGACATGTTGCAGGGCACCGGTAATCTGAAAATCAAACTGGCCGGACAGGGCGCTTCCATCGCGGCCATCGCCGCCAGTCTGAACGGCGGCACCAATCTGTTGATGAACGAAGGCAAGATAAAGACTGCCGCACTGGATGCCGCCGCCGGCGGTTTAACCGCCCTTGTCGGGATGATGACATCGGAACAATCCGAATGGACCGTGCTGAACTGTGTCGCCTCGCGTTTCGATATCAAGAATGGCGTCGCCACGTCCAAGGTTCTGCTGGCCGATACGGAATATTCCACCGTGGTCGGCGAGGGCAGCATGAACCTGGGCACCGAAGCGCTGGCCATGAAGATCTCACCGCAGTCCAAGTCGGTCACATTAAACGTTGCCGTGCCCATCAAGGTCGGCGGCACCTTTGCCGAGCCGACCTACCTGCCCGACGAACTGGCGACGGCGCGGCGCCTGGGCGGATTATTGGGCTCGACCCTGTTTCCGCCCGCCGCCCTGCTGTCGTTGGCCGATCTGGGCAGCGGTGATGACAATCCCTGTCTGAAGATCGCCAAGGGCGGCGGAAAATCCAGCGGCGCGAAACCCGGCGCCAAGGCCGAACCCTCGGCGGTGGAGGCCGCCACGGAAGCGGTCAAGGCGCCTTTGGAAAATCTGAAGAAGAGTTTGGACAGCCTGTTCGGCACAAAGAAATAAGGCTACGCAATGAGCGGTGAAATCCTGACCGAGCGGACTGGCCCGGTTGCAACCGTGATCCTGTCCGCGCCCGAGCGTCTGAACGCCATGAACCTGGCAATGTGGCAGGGCATCGCCGATGCGTTCGTCGCGCTGGATAAGGATGATGGTCTGCGCTGCATCGTCATGCGCGGGGCCGGCGAAAAAGCCTTTGCCGCCGGCGCCGATATCGCCGAATTCGCATCCGAACGCTTTGATCGGGACAGCGCCCGGACCTACGGCGGTATCATGGCCGCCGCGCTGGAGGCTATTCAGAACTGCCGCCATCCGGTACTTGCCATGATCCACGGCGCCTGTGTCGGTGGCGGGCTGGAGTTGGCCTGTTGCTGCGACATGCGCATCTGCGGCACCGGCAGCCGTTTTGGTGTGCCGGTAAAAAATCTTGGTCTGGTCGTGGCACTGAACGAAATGCAGGCGGTGGCCAGCGTTGTGGGGCGCGCCACGGCGCTGGAGATCGTCTTGGAAGGGCGCATTTTTGGCGCCGAGGAGGCCCTGCAAAAAGGCCTGGTCAACCGGGTCGTGCCCAATGATCAGGTAACGCAGGAAGCTGAAGCCACGGCCCGGCGCATCGCCGACGGCGCCCCCCTGGTGGCCCGCTGGCACAAATCCTTCGCCCGCCGCCTGACGGATCCGCAACCGCTATCCGAGGCGGATATCGAGGAAAGCTACGCCTGTTTCGACACGGAGGATTTCCAAACCGGATACAAAGCGTTCCTGGCCAAGGAAAAGCCCGAATTCAGAGGCAAATAGCCGTCCCTAATCCCGAAACGACGGATCCTGGTCATCCATCAGGCGCATGAAAGCAGTAAAATCCTCGCCGCCCGGTCCCTTGGTGCCGTAGGTGGTGATGTAATCCAAGGTCCCCTTGGCCGTGTATTCCGCGGCCTGTTTTGACGGCTGCACATAGCCGCCACCGGCACCGTGGGTCATCACCTGCACTTCGCAGGCTTTGTTCAGGCGATACATCCACACGAACGCTTCGGCCACTGTCTGCCCGACGGTCAGCAGACCATGGGCCCGCATGATCATGGCCTTGTTCGTGGGACCGAGGCTTTGTGCCAGTCGGTCCTGCTCCGACAGGTTGTGCTTGCCGGAGGCACCTTCGAATTCGTGGTAGGAGAGGCATTCGTGAAAACCCAAGGCAAACAGGCTGATGGGCAGCAGACCATCCGCCATGGCCGCCACCGCCATGCCGGGCAGGGTATGGGTGTGCAGAACGCATTGGGCATCCTCGCGGCGCATATGAATGGCGCTATGGATGACGAAACCCGCCTCGTTCAGGGGATTGTCGGTTTGTCCGCCAACAACGTTCCCCTCCTGATCCACCTTCACCAGATCAGAGGCCTTGATCTCGTCAAAGCGCAGACCGAACGGGTTCAACAGAAAATGATGCTCCGGCCCCGGCAGACGCATGGAGGTGTGGGTGTTGATGGCATCTTCCCAGCCCAGGTAGGCGTTGATGCGGAAGGCGCAGGCCAATTGCACCCGCAAGTCCCATTCCGTCGGGTCCATGCCGCCATGGATAGCCTGCTGGCCGGTTTCGCTGATTTCGCTCATGGTTTCCTCCCACGATTAAGCGCTGTCATGAATGCCTGAACTTCGGATCTTCCTTGGCGAAGAAGGCGCGCACCCCTTCCCGCCCGTCATCTGACGCAAAAGTTTTTTCCATCAACGACAAAACCTGTTCGATGGCCGCATCGTCCGCCAATTCAAATGACTGGTGAATGGCTTTCTTGCAGGCCTGCAACGCTATATTGGGGCGCTGGCTCAATTCCCCTGCCAGTGCCATGGCGACCTCGACCGCCCGGCCCTTGGCCGCCAGCCGGTTGATCAGGCCCCAGTCCAGGGCCTGGGCCGCAGAGATCGGTTCGCCCAGAAACATCATTTCCTTGGCCCGCGCCGATCCGATCCGCCGGGTCACCCGCAAGGTACCGCCCGAGCCGGGAAAGACGCCCAGCTTGATCTCCGGCAGGGAAAGTTTCACGGTTTCGTCCGCCACGATCAGATCGCAACAGACGGCAAGTTCCAGGCCGCCGCCATAGGCCAGGCCGTTCAGGGCGGCGATGGTGGGTTTGGGGAAATTGTCCAACTTGACCAGGGTTTCGTTCTCGTAGCGGAGTTTCTTTTCGACCACGTTGCCGTCCGCCAGATAGTCTGGAAATTCGCTGATGTCGGAGCCGGCGCTGAAAGCCCGCTCGCCGCCGCCCCGGACCACCAGAACCAGCAATTGGGGGTCCGCCGCCAATTCATCCAGCGCGGCATTCAACTGGCGGGTGGAGGCCAGGGTCGCCAGGTTCAAGGGTGGATTGTTGAGTGTCAGCAGGGCGACGCCGTCGTTGATTTCTATGATTACCTGATCGGACATTGCGGTACCTCGTGTCCAGTTAATCGGCCAGCAGGGGAATGATGTCCCGCACGCCATCTATGCTGTTGGCGCCAAGGACCGGGAAATCGGCCCGCGCCTCGGCCAGGGCCTGGTCCCGCAGGTCGGGCCAGCCCGATTGCACATGCACGCCGCCGGCCAGACCGGCGTTGCGCCCGGCCCCCATATCGGTATGCATATCGCCGATGATCCAGGATGGCGCCAGGTCGATGCCCAGGGCCTGGGTCGCCTTCATCAACATGCCGGGATTGGGCTTGCGGTCCGGATGGTCGCGACCGAAGTCACCTTGGGCGTCGGGATGAAAGGGACAGGCACAGACCGCGTCCACATGGGCGCCAAAGGCAGCCAGATCGGCCTTGATGCGATCCTGCACCGCCTCGAATTCAGCCCAGCCGTATAAACCGCGCCCGACGCCCGATTGATTGGTGACCAGAACCACATGCAGACCCCGGCGGTTGGCCAGGGCAATGGTTTCCCCCGCGCCGGGGATCAGCTCAGTCTTTTCGACTTCGTGCAGATAATGGGTTTCCACCACCACCACGCCGTCGCGATCCAGAAACAGCGCAGGCGCGGTCCTCCGTTGGCCCAGGATTTCAACCCAGACGCCATCGTTGTCGATGAAGGAAGGCCCCTTAGCCATCGCTCCGCTGCAGCACTTCCGGATTGATCAGATAATAGTCATCCAATTTGCCGTCGAAGGCATCCAGGCAGTTTTGCACCGCCCGCAAGCCCATGGCGCGGAAGGCCTCCCGCGTCACGCCGGCGATATGCGGGCTGAGCAGGACATTATCCAGGCTCAGCAGGGGCAGGTCCGGACTGGGCGGTTCATCCCGGGTGACATCCAGACCTGCCGCCGCCAGGGGGCCGTTGGTCAGGGCCTGATACAGGGCATCCTCGTCCAGCAAAGTGCCCCGCGCGGTGTTAATCAACACTGCGCCCTCGCGCATGCGGGAAAATTCCTGGCCGGTCATCACCGGGCTGCCGTCATGATTGCCGGGCCGGTGCATGGACAGAATATCGGCCCGGTCCAGGGCGTCGCGGAAATCTTCCACATACTCGTATCCAAGGCCCTGGACGACCCGCCGGGGCACATAGGGATCAGCCACGATCACCTTCATATCAAAGGCGGCGCAGCGCCGGGCCATGCGGGTGCCGATGCGCCCGAAACCGACGATCAATATGGTCTTGTCCGCCACCTCGCCGGAGGTCATGGCATTGCGTCGCGAATAGTCCGCCTTGCGCACGGCATTATCCAGGGGCAGGGCATCCTTGACCGTGGCCAGCATCAACATGAAGGCATGCTCGCAGACCGCATTGGAATTAGCCTCGCCTACCACGGCCAGGGGCAGGCCATGCGCCGTGGCCGCTTCAACATCGACATTATCGTAGCCGACTCCGTGGCGGGAAATCATCTTCAGCCGATCCGACTTGGCGCAAGCGTCGGCGCCAAAGCGCGTTGTGCGCAGGACCAGACCGTCAACGCCGGGCATGGCGTCGGCCAATTCCTGTTCGGTGGGTTCCACCAGGTTTTCAACCTCCACATCCGGGCGGTCCGCCAGCAGGGTTAGTGTGTCGGGGTGGAATTTTCCCGCCAAAAGAAGTTTGGGCATGACCTATTTACTCCGGGCCCAGATTTTTTTTGCGTTGTTCGCTTGCATGATTTTCTTTTCCGTCAACGTTGCAGGGCTATTCAATTGCTGCCGCGGCGCTCACGCCCAGCTGCTCGGCCCAGGGGGCCAGGCTGTCCAAAATTGTTGGATACAATACCACGCCGTGCTCCTGCGCCCGGCGTTTGCGGGCCAAGGCGCCGTCGCCGGGCATGCGTACGGGATCGGCGCCATGGGGCACCGCCGCCGCGCGGCAACGATCCGCCAGCCAGCCGGTCTGGCGGGTAAAATCTTCCAGACCGCCAAAAGCCTCGGGGTCGGTGATCTGCACGTAGACACCGGCACCCCAGTTCGTCGGGCCGTCGGCCCGGCCAAACCCGGGCAAGCCCGATGTCAGCGCCTCTATCATCAGTGCCAGGGCAAAACCCTTATGGCCTCGATCCAAACCGCCCAGGGGCAGCAGGGCGCCGGGCGGATCTGCTTCCAAAACCGCCGGGTCATCGCTGGCACGACCCTGATTGTCGACCAACCATGGTCCCGGCAATTTGCCGTCACCATCCTTGGCGCGGTCGGAGAGACCCATGGTGGTGGCCGAGGCCGAGATATCGATCAGGATCGGATCGCCCGTCGTTGGTATGCCGACGGCCAGGGGATTGGGCGTAAACATCGCCTCGAACGCGCCATGGGGCGCGACGGCGGCCACGGAGGGGTCCGAGCTGGCCAGGGTAATCATCAGGTTACGGTCAGTGGCCAGGGGCAGAAAAGTGGCCAGACAGGCAATATGGTGGCTGCGGCGGATGGAGATGGTCACCGTGCCGTAATCCGCCGCCCGGTCGCAGGCGGTTTGAATGGCTTTCCAGGTCAGCCAAACGCCCGAGAGGTAATCGCCGTCCCAGACCATGGTGGCGCCGCGATCCGAGACCACGTCCACATCGCCCATCGCCTTCATGACACCGGAAGTCAGATGGTCGAGATATTTCGCGGCCAGGTTCAAACCATGGGTGTCGTGGCCCATGGCGTCAGCCTCCACCAACAGTTCGGCGACAACCGCCGCCCGGTCGGCGGGCATGCCGGCGGCGGCGAACAGATCGGTGGCGTAACGGATCAGATCGCCAATTGCATAATGTTTCAAAGGGGCCGTCATTTTCAGACTTCAGGCCTTTCGTAATTCAACACCATAATATCCCGCGCCACCGACGTTGCCCGGTGCGAGATGACACCGCCGGCCCGGATCGCACCGGCCCGGCGGCGGCGTTTACGCGTGGTCCTTTTGACCGGATCTAGACCGGATCCCAACTGAACACATCGCCACTGCGTTCCAGCGGCATGAAGCTGGATTGCATGGCCGGCAGGGCATGCTCGGCAATGGTCTCCGGCGTCCAACCTTCGGTCCGCTGTACGGACCGGATGGGCCGGGGCTGGTTAAAGAGGAAGATTTCGTTGTGCCGCACACCGAAGATCTGCCCGCTGACTTCCGAGGCCGCATCGGACAGCAGGAAGGCCGCCATGGGTGCGATCTTGGCCGGGGTCATGGCCTTGATCTTTTCCACGCGGGCCGCTTCCTCGTCGGAGGAAATGGGAATGGTGCCGATCAGGCGGCTCCACGCGAAGGGCGAGATGCAGTTGGAACGCACGCCAAAGCGCGACATATCCAGGGCCAGGGATTTCGACAGACCCGCAATGCCCAATTTGGCGGCGGCATAGTTGGCCTGGCCGAAATTACCCACCAGACCGGAAGTCGACGTCATGTGCACGTACGAGCCACTGCCCTGAGCACGGAAGTGGGTTGCCGCCGCCCGGGCCACGTTGAAACAGCCCTTCAAATGTACGGCGATGACGATGTCCCATTCTTCCTCGGTCATTTTGTGAAAGATCACGTCGCGCAGAATACCGGCATTATTGACGATGCCGTCGATCCGACCATAGGTGTCGATGGCCTGCTGCACCATGGCCTCGGCCGCGTCGAAATCAGCGACAGAGCCGTAGTTGGCCGCCGCCTCGCCGCCGGCTTCCTTGATATCGCCCACAACTTCCATGGCCGGGGTCTTATCCTCGCCCTCGCCATCGGCCTGGCCGCCCAGATCGTTGACGATCACCTTGGCGCCCTGTCTGGCGGCCAAAAGGGCGATATCGCGGCCCACGCCGCGGCCCGCGCCCGTGACCAGAATTACTTTGTCTTTCAGCATTTCGCCGGCGTTGATTTCAACTGTCATGGCCTGTTCTCATCCTCCATGGCGCTTGCACGCGCGCCCATTGCGGTTACGACTAAACTCGAAGGCCGCAACATACACCGCCCACCAACAGAGGCAAGGGAGAGGCGAAATTCAAGCGATCTCCGCCGGCGCCTGGGGCACGGTATTCCAGAATTCGGCGTCATGGCCATAGAAAATTCGCGCGCCTGCCTTTTGCAGAGCGCCGATGCGGCCAAGGCTTTCCAGCATTTCCTCGCGGTTATGCACCACGCGGGGCAGGTGCAGGTTTTCCAGGGTCTGGCGCAGGTAACAGGCATCGCCGGTCAGCAGGACATCGCCGCCGCCGAGGCGGACTTTCAATGACTGATGCCCCGGCGTATGGCCATAGGTGGGCACGCAGATCACGCTGCCGTCGCCGAACAGATCATGCTCGCCATCGACCAGTTGCAGATCGTGGCCGTGATCGTAGTCTTCCGCCATATAGCCGTTGGCAGCCATCAGATCCGCGTCGTGCCCTGCGTGCCATTCCCGGGCCTGCACCACCAACTGCGCATTCTTGACCTGATGATTGCCGCCCGCATGGTCGAAATGCAGGTGAGAATTGACCAGATAGCGGACTTTTTCCACGTCCACATCACAGCGTTCCAGGCGCGCGCCCAGCTCTTCGCCGGCCTTGAACTCCGATTTGAAGCGTTTGACGAGCAATGCCGCCCGTTCGTCCTTCGGATCCTGTAAATCCGTGTGCATGCCGCTGTCAAACAGCACCTGCCCCTTGGGGTGATCGATCAGATAGCAGGGCACGGGCATGCGCAACTCACCCTCTTCCCCATCCAGGACGACGCGCATGGGCATACTCAGCCAACCACAGGTCATGGCGAACAGGCGTACGGTCATATTCTTGGTTTCCTTTTTTCTGCATCTTGCGGCTGATTGAAGCAGCGCCGAACAATTTCGAGACTCGCCCCGAATTTGCATTTATCTTCAGACGAAATTCATTTGCAAGGAAGAGGAAACACCGTGATGCGCGGATTAAAAGGTAATAACGTCATCATCACCGGCGGCGCCAGCGGCATTGGCCAGGCCATCAGCCTGCGTTTGGGCGAAGAGGGCTGCAATGTAGGCATTTTCGATATGAATGAGGACGGCGCCAACGGCGTGGCCGAAAAGATCCGCGCGGCGGGCGGGACCGCCAAGGTTTATGAATGCGATATCTCCGACTATGGCGTCGTTGAGGCATCGGTGGCGGCCTTCGAAACCGATTGCGGGCCTGCCGACGGCCTGATCAATAATGCCGGTTGGGATAAATCCATGCCATTCCTGGATACCGATCTGGAACTGTGGCACAAGGTCATCGCCATCAACCTCTATGGCCCATTAAACCTGTGCCACGTGGTTCTTGCCGGCATGTCCGAGCGGGGTTCCGGCCGGGTGGTCAATATTTCATCCGATGCGGGCCGGGTTGGTTCATCCGGCGAAGCCGTCTATGCGGCCTGCAAGGGCGGTTTGATCGCCTTTTCCAAAACCATGAGCCGGGAGTTGGCGCGCAAGGGCATCACCCTGAACACCATTTGCCCCGGACCGACCAACACGCCACTGTTGGCCGAACAGGGACCCAAGCTGGTAGCTGCCCTGGAACGGGCCGTGCCCATGAAGCGGGTCGCGGAGCCGGAGGACTATCCCGGGCTGGCCTGTTTCTTCCTGTCCGATGACGCCTCGTACATAACCGGGCAGACCATTTCGGTCTCCGGCGGCCTGACCATGCATGGTTAAAGACCATGGAATTCAATGATCTGATCTATACGGAAAAGGATGGCGTCGCCACGATCACCATCAACCGTCCGGAAAAATACAACGCCTTCCGCAATCAAACCGCGGAAGAGATGATCAAGGCCTTTAGCCTGGCCGGCTGGAACCCGGACATCGGTGTCGTGGTGCTGACCGGTGTGGGCGACAAGGCGTTTTGTACCGGCGGCGATCAGTCTTCGGATTCCCACGAAGGCAGCTACGGCGGCCGGGGCACCCTGGGCATGCCGATGGAGGAATTGCACACCATTATTCGTGATATCCCCAAGCCGGTGATCGCCCGGGTCAACGGTTATGCCATTGGCGGCGGTCACGTACTGCATATTCTGTGCGATCTGACCATCGCCTCGGACAATGCCATCTTCGGTCAGGTCGGCCCCTCCATGGGCTCGGTCGATCCGGGCTTCGGCACCGCTTATATGGCGCGTCTGGTCGGGGAAAAGAAGGCGCGGGAAATCTGGTATCTGTGCCGGCGTTATTCCGCCGTCGAGGCCAAGGAAATGGGCCTGGTCAACGAAGTGGTGCCGGCCGATAAGCTGGATGAAGAGGTGGCTGCCTGGTGCCAGGAGATCATGGACAAAAGCCCCACCGCCCTGGCCATCGCCAAACGCAGCTTCAATGCCGACACCGAACATATCCGGGGTCTGGGTATTCTTGGCTTCCAATCGGTCAAGGCTTACTACGAAACGGAAGAATCCAAGGAGGGCGTGGCCGCATTCCGGGAAAAGCGCAAACCTGATTTCCGCAAATATCAGCCCCGTTGAACCCCATGAGTAATCGTGATGGCTTCCGCTTCAAGGCGGACCCGATCCGCCACCACGCCCACGTTCGCGGCGACAACGCGGCCGTAATTTTCCAAGGCCGGACGACCACCTATCGGCAGTTGGATCAACGGGCCAATCAGGTCGCCAACGGCTTGATCGGCGCCGGTATCAAACGTGGTCAGCGGGTTGCCATCCTGGCTAAGAATACGGATCTGTTTTACGAGCTTTTGTACGGCGCCACCAAGATCGGCGCCGTACTGGCCCCGATCAATTTCCGCCTGGCCCCGCCGGAAGTGTCCTATGTCATCAACGACGCCCAGGCCCCCTTGCTGTTCGTCGGCGAGGGTTATGACGATCTGATCACGGGGATCGGCGATGAGCTGGCCTCGGTGCGGCAGATCATCTCGCTGCACGATGGCGCCTACGAAGCCTGGCGCGATGGACAGTCCGAGGATGATCCAAGGGCCGAGGTTTCCGAGCATGACACCATCATCCAGGTTTATTCCTCCGGTACGACGGGCCATCCCAAGGGGGTGGAGATCAGCCACGACAATTTCATTCAGTACCTGCCCAATGCCATGGATGACTGGGGCGCCTGGGATGACAGCGATGTCTGCCTGGTGACCAACCCGCTGTTTCATGCGGCCGGCTGCGTCTGGTCCTACACCGCGCTATATGTTGGCGGCACCAACGTCTTGATGCCGGAAGTGGACCCGGTG
>JABIRL010000075.1 GCA_018667855.1 Rhodospirillaceae bacterium | reverse complement strand
CGTCTGTCGTGTCTGCGATTTCTGTTTCATCTTCATTCCCCTACGGGTCATTACGATGAACCAGAAATCCTCTCTTATGCAATCCGGCTAGTTTGTTCCATAGGCGCTGACGTTAGACAAGTTGCCAACGGCGTGGTGATCACCGGAATTTCGGGTGGCGAATACGGCACCCGCGGTTTCATTGACGGCTGGGATCCGGACACGGGACGTCATTTATGGCGCCGTTACACGACCGCGGCACCGGGTGAAAAAGGTGGCGATACCTGGCCGGGCGATACCTACAAGCACGGCGGCGGCCCGACCTGGATTACCGGTTCCTATGATGCCGATCTTGATCTGGTCTATTGGGGTACCGGCAATGGCGGTCCCTGGAATGCTGAATTCCGCAAAGGCGACAATCTCTATATCGCTTCCGTCCTGGCGCTGCGGCCCAAGACCGGTGAGATCGCCTGGTATTATCAGTTCTCGCCCAACAGCCGTTATGATCATGATGGCGTGAATGAAAACGTCATGGCGGACGTCACGATTGCTGGCAAGAAACACAAAGCCATCCTTCATGCCGACCGTAACGGCTATATGTATGTCATCGATCGGACCAATGGCAAGTTGCTGGCGGCTAATTCCTTCGTTGACAAAATGAACTGGGCCGACGGCATCGACTTGAAGACCGGCCGCCCGATTATGTCGGCGACGACCAAGAAATTGATCGCCGGCGAAACGGTGGAGATCTGGCCCAGCTTCTTCGGTGGCAAGAACTGGTTCCCCATGGCCTATAGTCCCAAATCCGGGATGGCCTATGCGAACACCCTGGAACTGGGTGCGGTCTATGCGCCGGTTGAGCCAAAATTCGTCAAGAATGCCTTCTATCTCGGCTATGACCTTGGCAAGGCTCAGATGATCTATCCCAAGGACGGGAAACATTCCTATCTGCGGGCCATTGATCCGGCGACCGGCAAATCCAAATGGAAAGTCGGCAATGATGTCGCGAACTGGGGCGGCACCATGGTGACCGGTGGCGATCTGGTCTTCACCGGCGCATTGACCGGCGAATTCCGGGCCTACGATTCGGAAACCGGTAAGCGGCTTTGGCAGTTCCAGACGGGTTCGGGCATTATTGGCCAGCCCGTCACGTGGGAGCAGGATGGCCGCCAGTATATTTCCGTGGCCAGCGGCATTGGTGGCGCCTATGCCATCTACATGCCATTGCTGGGCGCATCGAACAAAGAGCTGGTTTCCTCTCTTGGTAAGATGCAGGCGGGCGGCTCTGTCTGGACCTTCGCCCTCATCGAGGAATAGGTCTGGTCTAGTTCTAGGAGGGGGTGTCTCGGTATGGCCGGGGCACCCCTTTTCCGTGGTATTTTCCGTGGTAAGATTTGTCTGTTGGAGCCCGTGTCGGGATGTTCAAAATATCTTTTAGGCGGATTAGCAAGGCTGCCGCATTGGCTGCTCTAATTCTGCCTTTTCAGTTTTCGCCGGCGCTGGCCGCAAGTAAAGCGGCACAGGGCAGGCAAGTGTACAATACCTATTGTGTGCTCTGTCACGGTTCCAACATGGTCAATGCGGGCAGCAATGCGCCCGACCTCAGAAAATTCCCAAAAAGCCAGAAGGCGCGCTTTGTCAAATCGGTTAAGAACGGCAAGGGGCAGGGTAAGATGCCGGCCTGGGGTGACATTCTGTCCGCCGAGGATATCAACAAGATCTGGTCCTATGTCAAAACCCGGGGGAAAATATGATGCGCGCGAAGCAATGGTTTTTGTCGGTACTGAGCCTGCTTGGCTGTTTTGGTCTGGTCGCGGCCTCGGCGCAGGCGGCCGGTTCGGATCTGAAGTTCTGCCTGGAAGAAGACAGCCCGCCTTACTCCTATAAGTTTGGCAAGAAAATCGGCGGTTTTGACTATGACCTTTCCCGGGAACTGGCCGCCAGGCTGGGCCGTACCTTCAAGGTGCAATGGTTCGAGACCGAAAATGACGAGGAGAATATCCCAAAACTGGAAGCCAACGCCCTCCTCTCGGCGCGGCTGTGTCATTTGATTGGCGGCTACCCTTTAATTGAGTCGGCCCTGGGCGGCGCTGTGCAAGGTACCTTCAGGCTGCCCGATCACGACGGCCAGAAACGCAGCGAGCGGCATAAACTCTTCAAACTGGGTGTCGTAACGGCCAGTGTGCCGTACAACCGTGCGGTCTTCGCGGCCATTATCGGGCCTGGTTTCAGCGGAAAGGTCAACTCTCTCGATGATTTCGCCGGCAGCCGTATCATGGCCGAGGTGGCGACCCTGCCCGGTGTGCTGCTCATGCGTCATAACAAGGGTGCCTTGATAGACGATACAAGTCACATCTCTCCCCTGAAGAACCTGCTCAAGATCATGGATACGGGCAAAGGCGATATCACATTGATTGGACTGCATCGGTTCGAACGCTACCGTTTCCGCAACCCCCAAACGAAGCTGCGTTTTGCCGGATACGTCTTACCGCTGGGATTCAATCTGGGTTACGCGGCTCTGAATACCTCGAAAGATCTGCTGCGGGACGTCAATAAGGCCCTGGCCGGGATGCTGGCCGACGGCAGTCTGAAAAGCTTTGCCGTGAAAAACAGCATGACGCTGATGGCCCCGCAAAAGCCGGATGTCATGGGCAAGTTGCGGCTGCCCTAACCTGGCTGTCCCGGCAATGTCAGTACCCGGAGGCTTGCGTCATACTGTCCCAAACGGTGCCCGTATCGTCATCGTCGGCGGCGGCTATACCGGCGCGATTACCGCGATCCTGCTTACCAGAATGTCCACGACGCCGCTTGACATCACTATTGTCGAGCCGCGGGCGGAGGTCGGCCGCGGCGTCGCCTATGACAGCCGTGACCCGGCCCATCGCCTGAACGTGCCGTCCGGGTTGATGGTGCTTTACCTTGACGATATCGAGCATTTTACCCGCTATGTCGACGCGCGGGACCTGCCGGCATCGGACCCGGAGGCCATTGCCCCTGATGGCGCGCTATACCCCCGGCGCAGTCTGTTCGGTGACTACATGGTGGGTGAGGTGCGGGCCCATATGGCGAAAAATCCGTCCGCCTCGCAGCTTCGTCACGTCCAAGACAGGGCAGCGGCCATCGCGGGCGACGCCGCCGGTTATCGTGTCAGCCTGATGGGTGGCGGCGAGGTGGCGGCGGATTTTGTTGTGCTTTGCACCAGTCACGGCCAACCCGCCTTGCCACCAGGCTTTGACGCGGATCTGGCCCGGCACGACGGTCTGGTTCTGGACCCTTGGGCGGAAGCGAAACTGTCGAATATCGGCACGCGGGATCGAATACTCGTCGTTGGCGCCGGCCTTACGGGGGCCGATGTGGTGACATCACTGCGCCACCATGGACATAGGGGCGGCGTGACGATGATTTCCCGCCATGGCCTGCCTTCGAACCGCCAGCATGACTTTGGCGACATCAACATACTTCTGGAACGGGTCCGCCGGCCGGTTCCCGATCTCATTGCGCGCCATGGTGAATTTAACTCCGTTGCCCAAGTCGTCCGTGCCGTCCGCCAGGATGTCAGCGCGGCCAAGCGCAAGGCTGACAACGCGGATTGGCGCGAAGCCTTTGACCATGTGCGTGATGCCGCCGGCGCCATCTGGCGTGGTTTGCCAACGGTTGAGAAGCTGCGTTATTCCCGCCATCTCTCCTCCTATTACGGCAGTCATCGCAATCGCGTCGCCCCGCAAGTGGTCGATAAACTGGACGAGATGCGGCGGGCGGGCCAACTATCCGTATTGGCCGGACAAATTGAGTCCGCACGCGCTGATGGCGCAGCCATCGCGGTGGCATTTCACGAGAGGCATGGCGGCAAATCGCACCTGCAGACATTTGACGCGGTGATCATCTGCACCGGGCCAATTCATCGTCCGGATGCCACGGGAAATGCCTTTCTGCAGGATGTCGTGCACAAGGGCTTTGCCCGTTCGGACGCTTACGGACTTGGGATGGACGTTGATAATGTGGGGCGCGCTATTGGTGCGAACGATCTGCCCAGTAAAGGTCTGTACGTTGTCGGTCCGTTGACGCGCGGCTATTTCGGCGATGTTATCGGAGTGCCGCAAATCACGGCCCAACTGCATACGATACTGCCGGCTTTGCTAGGGGAGCTGGCCGGCACGGAAGCGCATAATTAGACCGCTATCGTGTTTGAGTTACCCGAGCGGCGGCACGACGCCCGGCCGGGGATCAATCGGCACCAGGTCGGACAGGCCGCTTGCCGCTTCATACAGGGCGCCGGCGGCCAGCAAGGCGGCCTCGCCCCGTGGGCGGCCCACGACCTGCAAACCTATAGGTCGGCCAAACTGGTCGAAGCCGCAGGGCAGGGACAGGGCCGGCGAGGCGCACATGGTGACGGCGGCGGTCAGGGTTGATGCCGCCATGTAATGCTCCAGCTTGATGCCGTCGATGGCGACGGGATGGCGAAGGTCAACATCGAAGGCCGGGGTGTTTGCCCCCGGTGTCACGATCAGGTCGTATTGGGCGAACAGATCCATGAACTGTTGGTACAGTGCCGCGCGGCCCCGCTCGGCCCGGGCTAGATCGGATGTGGACTGTTTCAGGCCCAGTTCGGTATTCCAGATGATATCCGGCTTAATTTGATTGCCGTGACTTTGTAGCTGCAGCTCCCGGTCGATGACGAATTGCTGTGAACGCAGAGCCAAAAACGTGTCCTCGACGGCCGCGATATCGATACTAATCTCCTCGACCTCGGCGCACATGGCTTCGAAGGTTTTCATGCCCGCGCGGCAAATGTCTCTGGTTTCCCGATCGACCGGCGATTGCCCAATTGTCTCGGCATAGGCCACGCGGGCCGGCGCCTTGGCCTCCCTTACGGTTGCGCTAAACGAAGTGCTGGGCGCATCAAAGGTCAGGGGATCGGCCGGGCAATGTCCCGCCATGGTATCCAGGAACAGGGCCACATCGGGCACATTGCGCGCCATGGGGCCCTGCACGGACAGGGGCGAGAACATAGTATTGACCAGACCCCGGGTTACCCTGCCGGGTGACGGCCGCAATCCGACGACGGAACAATAAGTGGCCGGGCGGCGCAGACTGCCGCCGTGGTCACTGCCATGGGCCAGCCAGATCTCTCCCGCCGCCAAGGCAGCCGCCCCGCCCCCCGTGGAACCCGCCGGTGTCAGCGACGTGTTCCAGGGATTACGGGTCTTACCGAATACTTCGTTGAAGGTGGAGCCGCCGGCGCCGAATTCCGGCGTATTTGATTTGGCGATGACGATCCCGCCCCGCCGTTCAATCCGCTGCACCACGGGGTGGGAGGCATCAGGCACATGGTCGGCGAATATGGGCGAGCCATAGGTCGTGCGCACGCCGGCCACGTCGGCTAGATCCTTGATCGCAACGGGCAGCCCGGCCAGCCAACCGGGTTCATCCTCGGCTTCGCGATCCTGACCCGCCATGAGACGCCTGGCGTGATCTCTCGCCCGATCCAGACAAGGCGTGGGCAGGGCATTGATGGCGGGCTCGACCGCCGCCATGCGTGCTTCGGCGGCATCTATCAGCTCCAGCGGTGAAATTTCCCCTTGCCGCAGGCGCGTCACCGCCTCGCAAGCTGAAAGACGAAAAAGCTCATTCTCAGCCACGATTGTCTCCCCTACGATTTTGCAGCCTTGGGCCGCTCCGGTGCGATGGGTTCGGTCCCAATAATGCCGGCATCTTCCAGTTCGGCAAGTTCATCGTCATCCAGACCGAGAATACCACCCAAAATTTGTTGATTGTGCTCCCCCAACAGCGGTGATGGGGCTCGCAGGAACCCTCTTTCACCGTTAAAACGCCAGGCGGACATGGGATGCGGTTTGGTGCCGACCACGTCGCGGTCCAATGTCTGCCAAAACCCCCGCGCGACATACCCGGGATCGTGCAGCAAATCCGTGGGTCGCTGGGCGACGCCGGCGGCTACGCCCGCATTCTGCAGCGCCGTCATGGCAAGGTTGGCATCCATTGCGCCGGCCCAGGCGGCAATGGCATCCTCGATTGCATCTTCCATGGCGCGACGTCCGCTCACCGACGCCAACGATGGGTCATCAGCCAAATCGGGCCGCTCTATGACCTTGCACAAGGATGGCCACATGGCGTCCTCGGTCACGGCGACAACCAGCCAACTATCGGGTTCGGCGCAGGCAAAGCAGCCTTGCGGCGTGAACACGGGGTGGCGATTGCCGGTTCTGACGGGTGGCGCTCCGGTCAGGCCCTGGGCGATGGTGCCGTGAACGCCTTGCTGCAACATGCCCTCGACCTGGCTGATATCGATACGCTGACCCTCGCCCGTGCGTTTGCGGTGGAACAGACCCGTCAGCAGGGCGGCGACGGCATTCAGGCCGCCGCAGGCGTCGCCATAGGCCACATGGGTCTGGATCGGTGGGCCATCGGGTTCCCCGGTCAAGTGGGGCAGGCCGGCCCCATGTTCGACGGTCGAGCCATAGCCGCGATAACCGGACCAGGGACCGGCCGCGCCGTATGCCGGCAGTGACAGCCAGATGATCGAAGGGTTCGCCGCTCTTAGTTCATCGAGGGAAAGGCCCAATTTTTCCATCACGCCCTTGGCCTGGTTTTCGATCACCGCATCGGCGCGGGCCACCAGCTGCAAGGCCAGGGCCCGGCCTCTATCCTTGGTTAGATCGATGGTGATGCCCAGTTTGTTGCGGTTGATCTGGTTAAACGACGGGCTTTTTTCATGCTCCTTGCTGGCCAAGGCCTCGGGCGTATTTTCCCAGCCGCGCCACCAGTCCGGATAGCCGCAGGATTCGATCTTAATCACTTCCGCCCCCATGTCGGCCAGATGGCGGGTCGCCAAGGGGCCGGACCAACCCATGGTTAGATCAACAATGCGGATATCGCGAAGCGGCAGGCGCGGGCTCATGATGCCGTTCCTCCCAGGGCGATAGCACCGCTGGAAGATAGCGCCGCGATTTTATCGGAATCTAGGCCAAGCCGGTCGCTCAGGATTTCCCTGGTATGCTGACCGAGGCGCGGCGCCAACCCGCCGTGGCGCAGGGGCGTCGCGGCCAGTTTCCAGGGTATGGTGGCGGCCGTGAAGGCGCCCAGATCCGGGTGTTCGTATGTCGCCAGCACCTCGCGGGCCTGAAAATGGTCCAAATCCGCCAAATCGGCCATGGTCGGCACCATTGCGAAGGGGACGCGCCGGGCCTGGCCTTCGTGAAACCATTCCAGGGCCGTGCGCTGGCGAAACAACGGTACCAGATAGGTATCCAGCTCATCCGCCTGGGCGTTGCGCGCGGCCGAGGTATTGAAGCGCGGGTCGTCGAACAGCTCGGGCGCGCCGACCAGCTCGCAGCAGGCAAACCACTGCGCCGGCGTCAGGGCGGTGACGCCAATCCAGCCGTCGGCGGCGGGGTAAATGGTCTGGGGGTAGGTCGGTGTGAATTTGTTGATACCCTTGCGTATGGAATGAACGCCGTCATAGGCATGGCGGACACCGGCGGTTTCCGTATAGGCGGTTTGCGCCTCCAGTATGGATTGGTCGATCAGGACGCCGTCATCACCGGACAGACCGCCGATCAGGGCCCCCATGGTGGCGATAAAAGCCGTCAGACCGCCGGTGATCTGGGCTGCGAAACCGCCTGGAATAATGGGCGGGCCGTCTTTTTGTCCGATGGGATAAATAAAGCCGGCCAGGGCCTGGGCAACCGCGTCACTGCCCGACCAGTCCCGTCGCGGCCCGTCGTTGCCGAACCAACTCAACGCCACCATAACCAAACCCGGTGAACCGGATTTCAACCGCTCATAACCGATGCCCACCCTTTCGGCTGTCCCGGGCCCCAGGGCTTCGATGACTATATCGCACCCGGCGGCAAGGCGCCGGGCCAAGTCTTGGCCGTTTTCGGTTTTCAGATCGACGGCAATGGAAGATTTTCCCGCGCTTAGGAATGCATGCAGACCGCTGGCTTCAGGCGCCGGAGCGCCGTCGCCAAAAGGGGGCAGGTGGCGCACCATATCGCCCGTGCCCGGCGGCTCGACCTTGACCACATCGGCGCCACAGGCGGCCAGCAGGGCACCGCAATAGCCGACCGCGACGCCGTCACCGAACTCCAAAACCTTTATACCTTCCAGGGCACGCATACTGGACGCTCCTCCAAGCAATCTTTCCTATTATGAGCCATAGCTGCATCATCTTGGCAAGTCCGGGCGAAACCAGCCGTTGGTCGCCTTAGGGGTGGCTGGTATGCTTCGCGGGCTCCCAAAAGCCAAAAAATTTCATCGAGGATCCGTCATGAGTATTTCCGCCATTCTGATTGCCAATCGCGGCGAAATCGCCATCCGTATTGCCCGTGCCGCCGCCGATCTGGGCTTGCGCACCGTCGCCGTCTATTCCGAAGACGATGCCGATAGCCTGCATCTGCGCGTGGCCGATGAAACCCAGGCGCTGTCAGGGTTGGGTGCCGCGGCATATTTGGACATGGACGGGATCATCACGGCGGCACGGGCGGCGGATTGCGATGCGGTCCATCCGGGCTATGGCTTTCTCGCGGAACGTGGTGATTTTGCCAGCAAATGCGCCGAGGCGGGCCTGACCTATATCGGACCGGGGGTGGCGCATCTGGATTTGTTCGGCGACAAGGCGCGGGCCCGCGCCGCGGCCGTGGCGGCGGATGTACCGGTGCTTCAAGGGCTGGACAAGGCTGTTACGTTGGAAGAAGCAACGGCGTTTTTTGAGGGCCAAATCGGCGGCGGCGCTGGCGGGGCCATGATCATCAAGGCCATCGCGGGCGGCGGCGGCCGAGGCACCCGGGCTGTCATGGCGGCGGACGAGATCGCCGCCGCCTATGATCGCTGCCGCTCGGAAGCGAAGGCTGCCTTTGGCCGGGACGAGGTTTATGTGGAGGCCTTTATCCCCCGCGCCCGCCACATCGAAGTGCAAATTCTGGGTGACAAAACGGGCGTCGTTGCTCACTTGGGCGAACGTGAGTGCAGTATCCAGCGCCGCTACCAAAAGATCGTCGAAATCGCGCCCGCGCCGGGCCTGGATGACGGCCTGCGCCAGCAGATCATCGATGCCGCCGTGCGGTTCGCGGAAAGTGTCGAATATACCAACCTGGGCACATTCGAATTTCTGGTCGATACAACGGATCAATCTTTTGTCTTTATCGAAACCAACGCCCGCCTGCAGGTGGAACATACGGTGACGGAGGCGGTAACCGGCGTCGATCTTGTGCAAAGCCAGATCCGCCTGGCCGGTGGCGCGACCCTGGCTGAGTTGGGCCTGGATGACCCAGCGATTGCTCGGCCGCGCGGCCATGCCATCCAGGCCCGTGTCAATATGGAGACGTTTGGCGAAGACGGTACCTTGCGCCCGGGCGGCGGTACCTTGACGGTTTACGAGGCGCCCAGCGGGCCCGGTGTGCGCACGGATGGTTTCGGTTATGCCGGCTACAAAACTTCTTCCGCCTTCGATTCCCTATTGGCCAAGGTTATCTGCCATGCGCCTGGCACCAAATTTTCCGATGCCGTGGCCCGAACCCGGCGCGCATTGAGTGAATTTCGCCTGGAAGGCGTTGCGGTCAATATCTCCTTCCTGCAAAACATACTAGGTCACGAGGATTTCGCCAGCGGTGGCACCCATACCCGTTGGGTGGATGAAAATATGGCCCAATTGGCGGCGTCGGACGGCGATCAGCGCCAACGCTATATTAGCTCTGGCCCGGCCGAACTCCGGGGCGCGGATGGCTACGCGGGGGCCCGGATTGAAAGCCAGGACCCCTTGGCCTTGTTCGCCCATGACGCGGAGGTGAAGGCCGCCCAGGCAGCGGTTGATCCGGCGGTCGAGGAAATCCAGATCACGGGGCCGGATGGATCATTAGGCCTGATCGCGCCTATTCAGGGCACCATTGTTTCCATCGATGTGGCGCCGGGTGACGAGGTGCGCCAGGGCCAGCAGGTGGCCGTGGTGGAAGCCATGAAGATGGAGCATATCATCGCCGCCTCCACCAGCGGCATTATCCGTGAAGTGACCATGACCCAAGGTGATGTGGTGCGGGAAGGCTATCCCATCGCATTCATTGAGGAGGCGGAAATTTCCGGCGGTGACGCGGCGGATGCCACGAGGACTGCATTGGACCTGGATCATATCCGTGATGATTTACAGGAATCTCTCGACCGCCATGCCTTCACCCTGGACGAGAACCGCCAGGAAGCCGTCGCGAAACACAAGGCGCGCGGCTATCGCATGGTGCGGGAGAGTATCGCGCAGTTGGTCGACGACGGCTCGTTCCAGGAGTATTGGCCGCTGATCGTGGCTCAGCAACACCAGCGCCACGACATGGACGCCCTGCGCAAGAACATGCCCGGTGACGGCGTGGTCGCGGGCACCGCCGCCATCAATGGTGACGACTTTGACGATGCGCAGTCCCGTGCCGTGGTGGTGGCCTATGATTACACTGTGTTGGCGGGCACCCAGGGCCGAAAGAACCACTACAAACAGGACCGCATGTTCGAACTGGCGCAACGCTTCAAGATGCCCCTGATTCTGTTTGCCGAGGGCGGCGGCGGCCGGCCGGGCGATGACAATATCGGCCCGCGCGTGGCTTTCGATACCCATACCTTTACTACTTTTTCGCAGTTAAGCGGCCTGGTGCCCATGGTTGGTATCAACAACGGCCGATGTTTCGCGGGCAACACGGCCCTGCTGGCCTGTTGCGACGTGATCATCGCCACGGAAGCCTCGACCATCGCCATGGGCGGGCCGGCCATGATCGAAGGCGGCGGCCTTGGCGTCTATACGCCGGAAGAGGTCGGGCCCATGTCTTTTCAGGTGCCCAACGGCGTAGTGGACATATTGGTCAAGGATCAGGCGGAGTCGGTCGAGGTGGCCAAGAAATACCTTTCCTACTTTCAGGGGCCGATTGATAAATGGGAAGCCGCCGACCAACGCCATCTGCGCCACGTGGTGCCCGAAAACCGGGTCCGCCTGTACGACATGCGAGAGGTCATCAATACCCTGGCGGACAAGGATTCGGTGTTGGAGATCCGGGAGAAATTCGGTATCGGGGTCATCACCGCCTTCATCCGCATCGAAGGCAAGCCCATGGGCTTGATCGCCAACAATCCCCACCATCTGGCCGGTGCCATCGATTCCGACGGCGCTGACAAAGGGGCCCGCTTCATGCAGCTTTGCGATGCGTTTGATATTCCCATGCTTAGCCTGATGGACTGTCCCGGCATCATGGTCGGCCCGGACGTGGAGCGCACGGCCCTGGTGCGTCATTCCACCCGCATGTTCAATACCGGCGCCAATCTGACCACACCCCTGTTCGGTGTTATCGTGCGCAAGGCCTATGGTTTGGGTGTGCAGGCCATGTGCGGCGCCTCGGCCCTGGTCGGGTTTTTCACCGTGGCCTGGCCGACTGCTGAATTTGCCGGCATGAATATCGAAGGCGCGGTGAAGCTGGGCCATCGCAAGGAGCTCGCGGCGATTGAGGATCCGGACGAACGCCTGCGGGAATTCGATCATCGCGTGGCACAGGCCTATGAAACCGCCCGCGCCGTCAATGCGGGAACGGGCGGCGGTCTGGACGACGTCATCGACCCGGCGGAAACCCGCACCTGGATCGCCAACAGCCTGCGCCGTTTGCCCCCCGTCCCGCCGCGCGAAGGCAAGAAGTATCCCTACATTGATACCTGGTGAGCTATTCCGTTTCCTCCAGAACCACCAATAATTCTCCGTTGTCGACCTGATCGCCCACCGACACGCGCAGCTGTGTCACGGTGCCGGCGACAGGCGCGGTGATGCGGTGCTCCATCTTCATGGCTTCCAGGATCAACAGCAATTGACCCATCTCCACTGTCGCACCTTCCTCCACATGGGTGGCGGTGACGTTGCCGGGCATGGGTGCCACCAGACCGCCGGTGAACTCAGCCTGGGCGTTGTCGGGGAAGCGCGGCAGCTCTTTCAATTCCACGCCGCCACCGGGGCCGTGCACCAGCCACTGACTGCCGATCCCGGTTACGGATAGATCGACACGGCGACCATCGATTTCCAGATCAATGCCATCCTTGTCGAGATTAAACATCGCGACCGAGTATTGCTTTTCGTCAACCGTGGTCTCGAAGGTTCCGTTCCGCCGGGTACGGTAGGTTACGGCGATCTCTGTTTCGCCGGAGCGGAAGTTTACCCGTTCCGGCGGCATGATTGAATTGCGCCAGCCGCTGCTGACACTGCCCAGCACACGGGCCGCCGCACGCCGCTGCGACTGGGCGAAGATGACGGCGGCGATGGCGGAATGATGTAGATCCGCCGTCGCCAGATCCCGTTGCCGGTCCGGCGCCACCCGTTCGATGAAATCGGTCGTGGTATCGCCGGCAATGAATTCCGGGGCCCGCAAGGTGGCAACCAGGAAATCGCGGTTGTTGTTAATACCCTGGAGCCGGGTATTTTCCAGAACCCGGGCCAGCCGGCGCGCGGCTTCCTGGCGGCTTCGAGCCTTGACGATCACCTTGGCGATCATGGGGTCGAATTCAACGCCAATTTCGCTGCCCGACTCGATTCCGGCATCAAAACGCGCATTGGTCGTTGTGTCGGGCTTCCAGGCGATCACCGTACCGGGCGCGGGCAGAAAATCATTGCCGGGATCCTCGGCATAGATCCGGGCCTCGATGGCATGACCGTCGATGCTCAGATCATCCTGGCCGTATCCCAGTTCTTCACCTTCGGCGATACGCAGTTGCTCCCGCACCAGATCAAGGCCGGTGATCTCTTCCGTGACCGGATGCTCCACCTGCAAACGGGTGTTGACCTCCAGGAACCAGAAATCCTGGCCGTCGAGAAGAAATTCCACGGTCCCGGCGGAGGCGTAGCCGATCTTCCGGGCCGCCGACAGGGCGGCTTCGCCCATGCGGGCCCGCAGTGCGGGATCGACGCTGGGAGACGGCGCCTCTTCGATAATTTTCTGATGGCGGCGCTGGATCGAACATTCCCGTTCGAATAAATGCACCAGATTGCCATGCAGGTCGCCCAGGATCTGGATTTCCACATGGCGTGAGGACGTCAGCCAGCGTTCCAGAAACAATGTGTCATCGCCAAACGCGGCGCCGGCTTCCCGGCGCGCGCCATCGACAGCGTCGGCAAGCTCCACCTCCGCCTCGACCACGCGCATGCCCCGCCCGCCGCCGCCGGCGGAAGCCTTGACCAGGACCGGATAGCCGATCTCTTTCGCGGCCTGGGCAATGTCATCGCCCGGCGCCAACTCCCGCGCCGGCAGGGTTGGCACATCGGCGGCTTCCATCAACCGTTTGGCGGACAGTTTGTCACCCATGGCGCTGATCGCCTCGACCGACGGACCAACCCAGGTCATGCCCGCGGCCATTACCGCCTTGGCAAAAGCAGCATTCTCGGACAGAAAACCATAACCGGGATGCACCGCATCGGCGCCGGAGCGTTTGCAGGCCTCCAGCACCTTATCCACGTCCAGATATGTTTCGGCCGAGGTGCGGCCATTCAGGGCCATGGCGCTGTCCGCATCACGCACATAGGGCGCGGCTGCGTCGCCGTCCGCATAGACGGCGACCGTGGCGATGCCCATTTCGTGGGCGGTGCGGATGATACGCCGGGCAATTTCGCCGCGATTGGCGATCAACAGGCGGGTGATAGGCTTTTGCGCTACATCCGCCATGTGCCGAACTCCTTGGTGCCTTTGACTTCCTGGTTGTGACAGATGGACAGCGCGATGGCGATGGATGTGCGTGTGTCGCGTGGATCGATCATGCCGTCATCGGAAACCCGGGATGTGGCGAACAGGCCCTTGGATCGCTCCTCTGCCCAATGTTCGGCAATCTCTGCACGTTTCGCGTCCGCCTCCTCATCGAATTCGATGCCCCGGCGCTCCGATGCCCTGCGCCCGACGATGGACATGACGCCCGCCATTTGTTTCGGGCCCATGACTGCGATCTTGGCGGTCGGCCAGATAAAGGTGAAGCGGGTGCCGTAGGCCCGCCCGCTCATACCGTAGTTGCCGGCGCCGTATGAGGCCCCGACGATGATCGAGATATGAGGCACGGTGGAATTTGCCACCGCGTTGATCATTTTCGAGCCGTTCTTGGTAATGCCGCCCTGCTCGAAATCGGTGCCGACGATGTAACCCGTAATGTTATGCAAAAATACCAGCGGGACATCGATCTGATTGCAGAGCTGGATAAACTGCGCCGCCTTTTCAGATGATTCCGACAGCAACGGGCCGTTGTTGGCGACAATACCAATGGGATAGCCGTGCAGGGAGGCCCAGCCCGTGACCAATGTAGGGCCGTACAATGGCTTGAATTCCTCGAACCGGGAGCCGTCCACGATGCGGGCGACGACGTCGCGAATATCGAACGGTACGCGCAGGTCTTCGTTGACAATGCCAAGTAGCTCCTCTTCGTCATACAGAGGCGCATCGTTGGGTAGCGTCGGACCAGGGCCGAATTTACGCCAGTTCAGGTGCGAGACCACCTCGCGGCAGATACGGATGCCATCGATTTCATCCTCGGCCAGATAGTCGCCCAGACCGGACGTCCGCGTGTGCATATCGGCGCCGCCCAGACTTTCTTCGTCGGCATCCTCGCCGGTGGCCATTTTTACCAGCGGTGGCCCCCCCAGAAACACCTTGGACTGGTTCTTGATGAAAATGTTGTAATCGCTCATCCCCGGCTGATAGGCACCGCCCGCCGTCGAGGCGCCAAAAACCACCGATATTGTGGGGATGCGCATTTTTGACAGCTCGGTGATTTCGTAAAACAGCCGCCCGGACTCGGCGAAATGACCGCCCTCGCGCTGGATCGCCGCTTCCGGGTCGCCGCCGCCCTCGCCCCGCAGATCTGCACCGGCGGATTCGACGAATTGTACGTAGGGCAGGCGGTTTTCCCGCGCGATTTCCAACCCCCGCATCAATTTCTTGGCATTGAACTGGTTGAAGGCGCCGGCCCGCACGGAAGGGTCATGGCCCAGGATCAGACATTCCGTGCCTTCGATAACGCCAAGGCCGACCACGAAGCCGGAGCCAACATTGAAGTTGGAGCGCCAGGCGGCCAGGGGGCTGATTTCCAAGAACGGCGAATCCCGATCCAGCACCAGGGCGATGCGTTCCCGGATCGGCATTTTGTCGCGCGAAGCGAGCCGCGCCATGGCTTCGGCGCCGCCACCCTGGGCCACCTCTTCATGCAAATCATCGAGGGTGGCCAGCATTTCCAGCATCTTGTCACGGTTCACCTGGAAATCGTCCGAGCGCACGTCGAGTGTCGAGTCTAGTACGGGCATTTTGTTACTCCGGAACTATGATTTTGGGCCATCAGCGGCTGAGCGCATCGCCTTCTTTCCACGGCGACAGCTGTCCGGCATAGACTTCCGGTCCCTTGCGGAAATGGGCCGCTTCTTCCAGCGTTTCCACGAAAGGCATGTTGGCGGGATAGAGCCGGTCGCCCCTTGGCCGGGCACCGGATTTCGAGACATGGCCCCACAGGGGATGACCGACAACTTCCTCGGCAATCGCCGCAGCCTCGATCAGTTTGTCCAGATCGTATCCGGTTTCGATGCCCAACTCGTGGCACAGATTGACGAAATCCTCGGTCGGTACATGGCCGGCGGCGCGGCCGTTGCCGCAATAGGGGCAGCCGCCCATGCCGCCAATGGAGGTATCGAATTCCGTCACACCTAGCTGTAGCGCTTCATAATAGCTGGTCAGGGTCGAACCCCGGCTGTCGTGCAGGTGCATGTGAAAATCCGTGATCTCCGGATACTTGTCTTTGATCGCCACAATGGTCTCCCGCACCTCGTGGGGCATGTTCCAGCCCATGGCGTCAAGGAAGGAACATTTGTTCACCTTGATGCCCGCGGCGTGCCACTTGCCCATCAACAGATCCAGTAACTCCATGCGCTGGGCCAAGGAAAATGGACCTTCGAAGTTGGAGCCGAAGGGATTGCCCAGGCCCACGGCACCGAATTCCGCGTCGGCCTCCTTGGCGGCGTCAACGGCGGCGTCCACGCCGGCGATCTGTTGCGCCTGGGTGCGGTTATAATTGCGCCGCGCGAAGGTGTCGCAAAGTTCCACATTTGTGCGGTGTCGGCGGCCGCGCACATCGATCTTAGGATAGTAGGCATCGGCCCGTTCGAAACCCCGCTTGTTGAAGATGGCGGCGGTGTATTTGATGCCTGGCTTCGGCACGAACCGTTCCGCGATCTCGTCGATACAGGCCATGGACGGCGTCCATTTAGGGTGCGCGAAGGAACCGATGGAAATGACCTTGGCTCCGGTTTCGCCCAAGGCGTCCAATAACCGCAGTTTTTCATCCACCGGGATATCGGCGCTTTCGATCTGCAGACCCTCGCGCATGGTATCGTCTGTAATGACCACGGATTTTGGCAACATGCTCATCTTGGTTCCTCCTGAAAATTCATCTGATATATCTAGCAAGTGATGACGCCGTTATTCAAGGTAATCGATAACCGCCTGGCGTTGCGCGGCGTTGAGATGCAGACCGCATTTACTGCGGCGCCACAAGATATCATCCGCCGTTCGGGCCCATTCGTTGGCCACCATATAGTCGACTTCCCGCGCGGTCAGGCAGGCGCCAAAATCCTGCCCAAGGTCTGAAACCGTTTTCGCTGGTCCGAGGACATCCGTGGTTAGAGTGCCATGGCGGTCCGCCAACTGCCTGATAAGATCCGCCGGAATGTCTCGGTAGTCGCTGATCAGCTCGGCGACATGATCCTCCATGGTCTTTCCACCCAGGTCGCCGCCGGGCAGGGGCGCGGCTGCCGTCCAATCACCCGTTGCCTCGGGAAAGTGGGCGCTTAAGTGCTCCATGGCGGCTTCAGCCAGGCGTCGGTAGGTCGTGATCTTGCCGCCATAAATGGATAATAAGGGGGCCAAATTTCCCTCCGCGCCCGTGTCCAGTTCAAGGACATAGTCCCGCGTTACCGCGGACGGATCATCGGAGCCGTCACCGAACAATGGCCGGACGCCGGCGAAAGACCACCGGACCGCTGCCGATGTAAGATCGCAGTCGAAGTAAGCATTGACCGCCGCACACAGATATTCGATTTCCTCGGAAGATATCTCGACCTCGCCCGGATCGCCGTCGAAGGGTACGTCCGTGGTGCCGATCAGCGAAAACTGGCCTTCGTAGGGAATAACGAAGATGACCCGCCGGTCCGTATGCTGGAGAATATAGGCATCATCGCCGTCATGAATGCGCGGGACAATAATGTGGCTGCCCTTGATCAGAACGGTTCGTTGTTCGCGATCGGAAGCAGCGGCGGCATCGGCCGTCGCCCGTACCTGTTCCACCCAAGGCCCCGCCGCGTTGACCAAGGCCCTGGCGCGGACAACTTCCCGATTTGGACCCCGGCGATCAATCAGGGTGGCCGTCCAATGCTCGCCGTCCCGGTGCGCGGAAGCCAATTTGGTGTCCGTCATGATCCGCGCGCCAAGCTCGGCGGCGCTGACGGCATTCGCCACCACCAGACGGGCGTCATCCACCCAGCAGTCGTAGTAGGCAAAGCCCTTGCGAATGTGGCTGCGCAAGGGATCGCCGGAAGCGGCCCTGGTCAGGTTCAAGGACAGCGAATTGGGCAGGGACGGATGGGGGCCTAAATGATCATAGAAAAACAAACCCAGCCGCACCAACCAGGCCGGTCTGATGGTATTGACCAGGGGCAGAACGAACCGAAGGGGGCTTACCAGGTGCGGCGCAATGTGCAACAGCACCTCCCGCTCGGCCAAGGCTTCCCGCACCAGGCGGAATTCGAAATATTCCAGATAGCGCAGACCGCCGTGGATCAGTTTGCTGCTGGCCGACGATGTGGCGCCTGCCAGATCACCCATTTCACACAAAGCAACCGTCAGGCCCCGTCCGGTGGCATCGCGGGCAATGCCAACACCGTTGATGCCACCGCCGATGACCAGCAGATCGTAGGTTTGGAGGTCCGGCACGTTGGCTCCCGCGTTATCTATTCAGCTTCGGCGCTGGGCCGGCATAGGAACATGTTGGTCAACTTGGCGGACTGCACAACTTCCTCCCGTTGATTGCGGATCTCGCGATCGAATTCGACAATGCCCATATTGGGTTTTGATGTTGTCCGCTTGAAGCTCACTTTTTGCACCACATGGATGGTGTCGCCATGCTTGACCGGCAAATGGATCCGCCAGTCGTCCACGCCCAACATGGCCACGATGGTGCCATCCGTGATCCCGCTGGCATAACCTAGACCCCCGGCAATGGACCAGACCAGGGGGCCATGGGCGATGGGTTCGCCATAGGGCTGGCTCTTGCAGAATTCATGATCGCTATGGGGCGCGTTGAAATCGCCGGAAAGGGAGGCGAAATTGACAATATCGGTCAGGGTCACGGTGCGCCGCGGCGTCACCAACTCCATGCCGACCTCAAAATCCTCGTAGTACATGCCGCGTGGTTGGTGATTGGCCGCCATCTTCGATGCTCCCGAGGTAGGTTTTGCTCGTAGCCGGTTTTAGCGGAAACGATTGTGCCACGAAAGAGACTCCTCGGCGAAGAGGTGTTAGGCTGAACCAACCGCGTTCGCGGCGTATATCAGCGAGACATTGTGAAAGGAACTCCCTTGGAACCCGAATTGTTACGGCCCTTGCCGAAACCCATGACACCCGAAGCCAAGCCCTATTGGGACGGTCTGAACGAGGGCAAGTTGATGCTGCCTAAGTGCGAGGACTGCGGCAAGGCGTTCTTTTATCCCCGCATTGCCTGCCCCCATTGCCATTCCCGTAACGTGGGCTGGATGCAGGCCAGCGGCAAGGGCAAGCTGTATTCCTTCCAGATCGCCTATCGGGCCTTGAACCCGGCCTTCAAGATCGCTCCCCCGTATATTCTGGCCATGGTGGAGTTGGAGGAAGGGCCCCGTCTGCTTTCGAACATGATCAATATCGAGGCCGACCCGGATGTCCTGAAATGCGACATGCCGGTGGAAGTGGTGTTCGAAAAACAAAATGACGAGGTCACTATACCGCTGTTTCAACCGGCCGGCTAAAGCCCCGGAATACAGCCCGCACCTCGAAAACAAACCTCGATCTTATGGAAGCGTGACATGAAAGAATTATCCAACTCCGTCGCTATTGTCGGCGTCGACGAATCCGATGAAATCGGCAAATTGCCGGACGTCAGTCTGACCAGTCTGCATCTGCAGGCGGTCCACAATGCGGTCGCCGATGCCGGCCTGAAAATTTCCGATGTCGATGGCATCTTCACAGCAGGCCAGCATTCGCCGGCCATGTTGGGCGAGGCCTTGGGCATCACCCCGCGCTATGTTGACGGTACTTCCGTTGGCGGCTGTTCATTTATCATGATGGTGGGCCACGCGGTGGCGGCGCTGCATCACGGCCTGTGCGACGTGGCGGTAATCTCCCATGGTGAAAGCGGACGCTCCGGCACCGGTGTGACCCGCGCCCGGGATACCTCGCTCAGCGGTCAGTACGAAATGCCTTATGGCTTCGGCGGCGCGCCCACATATTTCGGCATGATCACCACGCGGCATATGCATGAATACGGCACGACCCTGGAAGATTGGGCCCGCGTCGCCGTATCGACCCGCGCCTGGGCCGGTCTGAACCCCAAGGCCATGTTCCAGGACCCCATCACGGTCGAGGACGTGTTGAATTCGCCAAAACTGTTCTATCCGTTCAACTTGCTCAATATCTGTCTTGTAACGGACGCCGGCGGCGCCGTGGTTCTGACCCGGGCCGACCGGGCCAAGGATTGCGCCAAAAAGCCGGTCTATGTGCGCGGCGCGGGCGAAGGCACGGAGCATACATTGGTCACCAATATGGCCGATCTGCCCCTGAGCCGGGCGACGACCATATCCGGCAACAAGGCGTTCGAAATGGCCGGCGTCAAACACAGCGATTTCGACCACATCATGCTGTACGACGCCTTCACCTCCGGCCCGCCGATCATGATGGAATCCTTGGGTTTCTGCGAGCCGGGCGAGGGCGTGCGGTTCTTCGATGAGGGCCGTTCGGACCCCGGCGGCAGCCTGCCCATCAATACCAACGGCGGCGGGCTGTCCTATACCCATTCGGGTATGTACGGCATCTTCCCGATTATCGAGGCGGTGCGTCAGCAGCGCGGCGAATGCGGCGACCGCCAGGTGCCGGGCGTGAAATGTTCGCTGGTCAACGGCATGGGCGGCATGTTGTCGGCCGCCGGGACCATCGTGCTGTCGCACGAGACGTAAAGGACGGGATAGGCGAGGAGCGGATCATGGATTTCGGTGTCAGTTGCGCGAAGATCGATGAAATCGGCTTTGTCGTTCATGCGGAAAATCTCGGCTATGATTTCTGCTGGGTGACCGACAGCCAGATGATCCGCTCCAACCCCTGGGCCGTACTAGCGCTCATCGCGCAACAGACCCAGACCATCCGCATCGGCACGGGCGTGGCGGTGCCAGGTTTGCGTCTGGCTCCGGTGGCGGCCAACGGCATTGCCACCATCGCCCGTCTGGCGCCGGGCCGTACCTTCATGGGTATCGGCACCGGGAATACCGCCATGCGGACCATGGGACAGCGGCCGACCACGATTAAGGCCTTTGAAGAATACATTCGCGTGGTCCGCGCCCTGCTGGATGGCGAGGAAGTGGACTACACCCTGAACGGCGTCACCGAACCGATCCGCTTTCAGAACACCGAACTGCGCTATGTGGAACTGGATCATCATATTCCTATCCACGTGGCCGGCTTCGGACCGAAAGCCCAGGCCCTGGCCGGCGAATTGGGCGATGGCTTGATTACCGGTATCCCGCGCGGCGGGACCATTCCCTGGGCCTTGGGAAATGTAAAGACGGGTGCCGACCGGGTCGGCCGCGACCTGGAAGGTTTCCACACCACGGCGTTGGTCAATTTGTTGATGCTGGACCCGGGTGAAACCTTGGAGTCCGAACGTGCGGTGGCCGAATGCGGCTCCTCCATCATGGCGAACGTGCATTTTCTGGTCGATTGGGTGAAGGAGACGGGTGGCGATCCGCCTGATTTCATCAAGCCGATTTGGAATGACTACATGGCTTTCCACAATCAACGTGATCCGGAAACCCAGCATCAGAAGCTGCATGAAAGCCATTACAGCTATTTGGATCCGGAGGAAGCGCGGTTCATCACGCCCGAGGTTATCCGAAACTTCGCCATCGCCGGTCAACCGGAAGAAATTGTCGAACAGATCAAGGAGCTGGAACGCCAGGGCCTGAATGCCCTTAATTTCATCCCGCCCCTGAAGCAGCAAAATCGCATGGCGGAGGATTTCGCCGACAAAGTTATATCCCGCATGTAGGAAGGAAACGGACCATGGCTCTAACATTGGAAGAGGCCAATCGTGTGGCCCAGGGCGCCATCGCCAAGGCTGAAGCCCTGAACATCAGGATCAATGTGGCTGTTTGCGATGTCGGCGGGCGTTTGCTGGTGTTCCAGCGCATGGACGGCGCCATGTGGGCCGGCGTCTATGGCAGCCAGGGCAAGGCCATCGCCTCCGCTTCTTTCGGGCGGCCCAGCGGTGATTTGGCGGAACGCGCCGAACATCCCACCTTTCGCGGTATCGTTGCCCATTCGGGCGGCGCCATGATCATGGGTCAGGGCGCCGTGCCGGTGATCCGTGATGGCGAAGTGCTGGGCGCTTGCGGCGTCGGCGGCGGAACCGGGCAGGAGGACGAGGACTGCGCCCAGGCCGGCGTGGCTCTGCTGTAGCACCCGGTCCGGACGACAATTCCGTTCCAATGGTTGGCGGTTTTGGCTACCATTGCTGGACATTCGACGTTAACTCGGGCCGTGCCGCACTGACTTTCGCGGCATAACTGCCATTCATTACGGCGCGCCGTTCTGGCGTTCGCCAAAAACCAACAGGACCGACCATGCCCTCTATTCTGGATGGGATAACCATTCTCGACCTCAGCACGGGACCCGGTGCCGCCCTTGCTACCATGATATTGAGCGACCAGGGCGCCCGGGTCATCCGCGTAGTTGAGCCCGATGTGCCGTTATTTCGTGACGGTGGCTTCATCATCTGGGATCGCGGCAAGGAGCGTACGGCACTGGATTTCGACCGGGATGGCGACAGGTTTCGTGAGCTGGTGGCGGGCGCTGATATTCTGGTGGAGGATTTCGCGCCCAGCTCGGACCGCCAGCAGTTGGTCGCCCATGAACGGCTGGCGGAGATCAATCCCCGTTTGGTGAGCTGTTCCCTGACCGCCTATGGTAAGCGTGGCGCGTTGAAGGATGAACCGCCCATCGAGGATCTGGTCCTGGCCCGCATGGGCGTACTGGGCGGCATGCCGGGGTTTCGGCCGCCGCCCGTGCATGTGGTGCATCCATTGCCCACGGTGGGTGCCGCCATTTTGGCCTGCCTGGGCATTGCCGCCGCCCTGCTGGCCCGGGAACAAACCGGCCGCGGCCGCTCGGTAGAGACCAGCCTGATGGCGGGCGCTCTGCTGTATCACCCCAAGGTTATTGCCGAAAATGTTGACGCCCACGTTTTTCAAACCCATCCGTCGGGCAGCGCGCCGTTTTATAGCATCTATCAATGTAGCGACGGCGGCTGGGTGCAACTGGGCTGCGTGCATGTGCGCTTTATCGCCATCGCGGCGGATCTGATGGGTATTGGCGAACTGGTAGCCGAGCCTCGCTTTAACGGCGGCGGCGGCGGTATGATGGCGGAGGACGAGGCGGAATTGCGCGACGTCCTGACCCGCGTCATCGCCGCCAAACCCCTGGCGGAATGGTCGGAAGCGTTCGAGGCGGCGGATGTGCCTTTTGCCCCCGGCCGCCTGACCAAGGAAGGCATGTCCGATCCGCAGGTGATCCACAATGGCATGGTAGTCACCCTTGATGATCCCGATTTAGGCCCCGTGGTGCAGATGGGCGTGCCGCTAGGTTTCAGCGAAACACCAGGTGCGGTTCAGGGACCGCGAGCGGGAGCTAACGAGGACGTTTCACTGGAGCCCCTAACGGGTGAAACGACCCCGGCCGACGGCATGGATCAGCCACCCCTGGCCGGAATCAGAATTCTGGAAATCACCAATTTGATCGCCGGCCCCACGGGCGGCCGCTTGCTGGCGGATCTGGGCGCCGATGTCATCAAGCTGGAACCACATACGGGCGATCTGTCGCGGCCCATCGGGCGGACCTATTTTTACAATCTGAACTTCAACAAACGCTCAGTCTCGGTCGATACCAGTACGGATGCCGGCAAGGAAGTGGTGCAGCGTATCGCCGCCGGCTCAGATGCTCTGCTGGCCAATCTGCGTCCCGGGGCCACAGCGCGCATGGGCATTGGTCCGGAAAACCATCCCCGGCTGATCGAAACGCACCTGACGGGCTATGGTCCCACTGGTCCCTATGCCAAGCGCCCCGGTATTGATCCCCTAGCCCAAGCCCTCATGGGCATGTCCCGGGCCCAAGGGGGCCCGGACAACGCGCCGGTGTTTCCGGCCCAGCTGGCGCCGACGGATTACACCACCGGCGCCATGGGTGCGTTTGGAACGGTGCTGGCGATCTATGCCCGGACCCGCCATGGCACGGTCCAGCGGGTAGATAGCAATCTTTTAAATGGCGCGGTGTTGTTAAGCTCAGCCTGGTTCTCGGATTATCAAGGCCGGCCAGATCGCCCCCTTGGGGACAGGGAACAGTACGGTCTGAACCCATTTCATCGCCTGTTCCGCCTGAAGGACGGCTGGATCTATGTCGCCGCCCAGACCGACGACCAACGCCAGGCCGTCTGTCAGGTGGCGGGTACGGCGATGGAAGCGGGAAGCGGCGATGGTCACCCGAACGAAACGCCCTTTGCAGCCGCCCTTGCGGCGGCCTTTGCCGGCCGCGGTTTGGTGGAAACTCTGGCGGCGCTGCGCCAGGCCGGTGTGCCGGTCGCGGAGGCGCAAAAAGGCGATAGTGAGCTGTTCCTGGATGATCCGCATACCGAAGCAAACGACATGGTTGCCACGGTTCAGCATCCGACGGCGGGAAAATTACTGGTGGCGCACCGCTCTATCCGGTTCTCCAACACCCACGTGGGCGAACGCCGGCCGACGCCATTATTGGGTGAACAAACGGACGAGGCGCTCAGGGAAGTCGGCTACAGCGATGATGAAATCCGCGCCCTGCACGCCGATGGGGTGGTGCTTACCGAAACGGCTTAGCGCATGTCGCGTTCAATTGAACGCGCAGCCATGCGCTAAAACCTTCAAGATAGAGCAACTTAGCCGCAGTCAATTGAACTCAATTGACTGCGGGTTGCGCTAGCCGATCTATTCCAGACCGTACAGCCGGACAACGTTGTCATGGGTGATTTTCCGGGCTTCCGCCGCCGGTACGTCCGCCATCAGCTCGCCCAGGACGTCGCGGGAGCAGGGCCAGGTCGAATCCGAATGAGGATAGTCGGCGCCCCACATCATGTTGTCGATGCCCAGGATATCCCGCGTCAGGATAGCGGCCCTGTCATCCTCTATCGTGGTGTAAAATTGCCGATGCCAGATTTCAAGGGGACGTTCGGTTAGAAACGGTCCCCGGCCGAAACGGTTTTCCCGGGACACGCCCTGGTCCAGACGATCCAGCCAGTGGGCCAGCCAACCGGCATTGAACTCGCTGACGACGAAATTAAGTTTGGGAAATTTGGCCGCGACACCACGACAGATCAGCTCGACCAAGGTGCGCTGTATGGCGGCAGCGGAGCCGGCATAGGCGACCAGGGGATCGGGCGTGGGCGGCCTCAGTTGGGGTGGTACATAGGCGTTGCAGCCCACATGCATGGAGACGGGAATGCCGGCTTCCTGCGCCAGGGCCCAGATGGGATCATAGCACGCCTCGAAATACGGCTGTTCCGCCGGCGAGGTACAGGGAATGCAAACCCCCTTAAAACCCTTGTCGATGGCCCGTTGCAGTTCGGCCAGTCCGGCTATGGGATCCTGCAGGGGAATAGCAGCCAGGCCCTCAAGACGCCCCATGGCCTCGGTCGCATAGTCGAACACCCAATCGTTATAGTTCTTCTGGCAGGCGACCAGCAGTTCCACGTTGGGCAGACTGAACAGCCCGAAAAAGCCCGGATACAACAGCTCCAAGGCGATGCCGTCGGCATCCTGGTCAAGGTGCCGTTTAGCGCCGGACCGGATGCCTTCCCGCAAACCGCCATAGCCCTGTTTCAGGATATCGACAATGGCCGGATCGGTCAGGTCATCCACTTCAGGCTTGCGCCCCGGCCGACGGACCAATTTGGCGCCATCCCGAAGACGCAATCCCGCCAGCCCCAGGCGCCCGGCGCCGGTGCCGCGCAAACCCCGCTTAGGGATGACGATGGCGTCCACCTCGTCTTCCGTATCCATGATGCGGGGCGCTTCATCGCCGAATTTCTCCGCCAGGCCCGTGAAAACCTCGGCTGCCTCGACTACGTGACTATCCGCCGACACCAGATCCATCATGATAGTATCTCCCTAATCCTTGATACGCCCGGCCATCCAATTCTCGATGGTGGCCGTGGCCAGGACGTTTTGATCGCTGTCCATGGTTTCAAACAGCCTCCCGTCCGGCGATTGCATGGCGAATAAGACCAACAGGCCGTCGGGCCCGGCCTTTTCCATGTGTACGTCGCCGCCGGGGCTGCGGGCATAGTCACCCGCTTTGCACATTTTGTGAATGGTTTCGCCATTGGTGCCGGTTTCGTAGATATATTGCTCCCCCTCCAGGACCAACGTCGTGGTTGCGGCAAGATGGCGATGGAAATGGCAATAGGCATCGGGCGCCCATTTCACCAGCAGGTCCAGCGCCCCCAATTCCGGCTGTGCCGCTAATACCGCGACGGCATAATCGATATGGTAGTCAAAGCGAGGGCTGCCCTGAAAATGGGTCCATTCGACTTGGCTGGTATCAAATTGAAACGATCGCGACATTCTGCTTCCCCGCTAGGCTGGTGTCATTTGCTCTCGAACACGATGGTGGTGTCGGTGGCGCCGTCTTTCAGCCTTTGCAGATGGAATGAACTGATCGGGTCCGCGCCTCGAATGGCGATCACTTTCTCGAACAATTCCTTGGCCAAGGCAATGTTTCCCGCCGCCAAGGCCGCGAACGACTGGCCATAGACCGACAACCACTCGGCACCACGATGATTTTCCGCCAACGGTTCGAGGGTTTGGACAAGATCTTTTTTGCCCTTGAGGATGACATCGCCAACCTCTCGCGTAAGAATAGAGGGGCACTGATCGTGGGTGGAACCGCTGATGCAGATCCGCGTGTCGAGATATTTGTTGATGCCTTCCAGCCTGGCAGCCGTGTTCACCGTATCGCCCAGGCCGGTGTAGTCGAAGAAAATGTCGCCGCCGTTGTTGCCGATGATGGCTTCGCCGGTATTGATGCCGATCCTCGTCCGCATGAAGCCAAGTTTCATGGCTTGCGGGCGCTTGCGAAATTCCTGGGCATAAATATCCAGTGCCAGGCCACAGCGCGTCGCCCGTTCAGCATGATCGGGTTGTTCCACGGGTGCACCAAACATGCAGACCAAGGCATCGCCGATAATCTTGTCGATGGTGCCGCCATGATCCAGGGCGATCCGGATCATACCGCCCATATAGTGGTTTAATTCCTCCAGGGTTTCCTCTGCATTGTTGGTTTCGACCAACGACGTGAAATTTTCCAGATCCGTAAACAGGAATGTTGCCACCCGCCGGGTGCCGCCCGGTACCACGGCATCCGGATTGGCAAGAATTTCCTTGGCAAGGTTTGGCGAGACGTAGTTGGCGAAAACCTTCTTTAGACTGCGGCCGCTCTTTTCGGAGACAAACATGCGATAGGGATAAACGACCATCACCGTCAGGCCCAGGGCCAACAGTGGTGCCAGAAACGGCAGAACGAACGAATTTTCAAAACCGGCCATGAATGCGGCGATGACCAAGCCAAATAAAGCCGCACACACAGCCAGGGCCGCGGGTAACGAGAAAAGCGAAATGGCTAGGGCGCCCAGAATTGAAATCAACAACGTCGTGACGAAGCCGAATTCACCACGTGCCATGCGCAATTCGCTGCCATTCAGCAAGTTATCGATGACCGTGGCTTGTATGTAGACACCGGGGATCGTTTGCGTCAGATCGGAAATTGTCGACAGAGATGGTGTGTCCGACTGCGTGCAATTCGGGCCGGCATTTGATTGCAGGTGTTCGGAAATAAGCCGACCCGAGGTAATCTTGCGGTCTTCCGTATTGAGCACGGTTCCAAACAGCACGACCTTTCCGGCAAAATTCTGTTTGAAAAATTCGGCCTGACTTTCCTGCGCACAATGCCAGATATCGGCAAACGAATAGGCGGCAAAGCTTTCCCGGCGCGTGGGAAAGCGTAAGGCCAAATCGCTCTGGGGCGGGAAAAGCCACGTCTGCCAAGCCGCCGGCGTCGCTTTCGGCACTTGGTTGCCCGTTTTCATCCAGCGTGTTCGGTAGCGGTCGGCGATTTCAGCCGCGAAGGCTTTTTCCCGCTGGGTCTTGTTATTTCTGTCTATGACGGGCACGACCTTCGGTACGCGGCGAATGATCGCGTCGCTGTCGAGAGTGATATTCAAGGACCGAACATTCTTACGACCGACGGCCCAAATTTGTAGCGGCGTGGGAACCAGTGAGCTCTCTCCGCCAATCTTCAGGGCGCCAATAACGATCCGACCAGTCTTCTTGCCCCGACGGAGTGCCTGTACGTAGGGTTTCTCTGTCCGTCGTCATATAAATTGGAACAATCAACAGCTTG
>JABIRL010000099.1 GCA_018667855.1 Rhodospirillaceae bacterium | reverse complement strand
GGCGGGAAAGGCGATGGACGATAGCCCGGCATCATCGGCCAGCCGATAGCAATGGCGGTAACAGCCGGCCAGCAGGCCGCCCTCGTCCATGCCGCCGCCATGCCAGACCGGGCCCACTGCATGAATGACGTGCCGCGCCGTCAGGCCGTGCCCACCGCTGATGCGGGCCTGCCCGGTGGGGCAGCCGCCCAAGGACCGGCATTCGACCGCCAAGCCCGGGCCGGCGGCGGCATGGATGGCGCCGCAGACACCCCCGCCCGGCAGCAACTGTTCGTTGGCGGCATTGACGATGGCATCCACATCCAAGGTGGTGATGTCACGATCGATGATTTCGATCCGCACGCTCATGGCCCGTCCCGTGCAAGTTCCGACGTCGGCACGATGCCGCGACGCATCAGCCACCACAACAGAACCAGACCCGGCAGGGCGGCAATGGTGGTGATCAGAAAAAAGCTGACCCAGCTTGTGGCATCCGCCAAAGCCCCGCCCGGCGCCGATAGCATCGTGCGTGCCACGGCCATCAAGGAAGACAGCAGGGCATATTGGGTCGCGGTATAGGCGATATTGCAGAGCGACGACAGATACGCGACGAAGGCCGCCGTACCCATGCCGCCAGCGATATTTTCCACGGCGATGGTTGCCGCCAGCATGGAGATATCATGACCCACCATGGCCTGGATCGCGAACATCAGGTTGGAAAACATCTGCAACAAACCGCACCATAACAGGCTGGCCATGATGCCCCGCCGGACTACCAGCAAGCCGCCCAGAAACCCGCCCAGAAGGGTGGCGCCCAAACCGAATATCTTTGAGACGGAGGCAATCTCGGATTTTGAGAAGCCGATTTCCACATAAAACGGCCCGGCCATTATGCCGGCCAGACTATCGCCGAATTTGTACAATACAACGAACAGCAGGACCGGCAGCCAACCGCCCCGGCGCAGGAAATCCGCGAACGGTTCATACACCGCCTCGCGCAGCCATTGCACGGGGTCGGCCCGGCCCGGCGCATTTTCCTCATCCGGATTTCCGGTACCCGGTTCCGGGTTCAGCAATATGGTCAGCAGGCCGACGCCCATCAATGCGGCCATGGCGCAATAGACCCAAAACCAGCTGAACGCTTCGGCCAGAAACAGCGCGCCCGCGCCAGAGGCCAGCATGCCGATGCGGTAGCCGGCCACGATCATCGCCGCGCCGGCGCCGTATTGCCGCTCTTCCAGAATTTCGACCCGATAGGCGTCGATCACCACATCCTGACTGGCCGACGCGAACGTGACGAACATGGCCCAGGCCGCCATGGACCAGGCCCCTTGCGCCGGATCGTTCGTACCCAGACCGACAATACCCACCATCAGGGCCAGCTGGGTCAGCACCGCCCAACCCCGCCGCCGGCCCAGCCACCGGGTCAGCAATGGCAGGTGCAATCGATCGATCAACGGGGCCCAAATGAATTTCAGGGAATAGGGCATCCCGACCAGGGCGAACAGGCCGATGGTGGATTTGGAAATGCCGTCTTCGGCCAGCCAGATCGACAGGGTTGAAAAGGTCAACAGCAATGGCATGCCGGACGAAAAACCAAGGAATAAAATGGCGATCACCCGACGGTCTGAATAGACCCGTACCGCCGCCAGCCAGCCCTGAGGGGCGCCTTGTTTGGTTTCACTCATATTTGATACACCGGCGATGGGTTCATGACGCCTTGGAATTCTGCTTTGAAGTATCGGTCCATTGCGCGATCAGGCCGAGCAGTTCCTCTTCCTCGATTGGCTTGGAAATATAGCCGTTCATGCCGGCGGCGGCGCATCGCTGGCGGTCCTCATCCATGGCCGAGGCGGTCATGGCGATGATGGGTATGGAAGATTTACCATCCTTCAAGGCGCGAATTTCCCGGGTTGCCTGCAAGCCATCGACCAGGGGCATGTTGATATCCATCAAAACCAGGGAATAGTTTCCCTGTTGCACCGCCTCGACCGCCTGGCGCCCATTCTCGACACATTCCGCAACCAGGCCGGACCGGCTCAACAACGCCTCGACCAGCATCTGGTTAATACGATTGTCTTCCGCCAACAACACCCGGGCCGGCGCCTGTTCCGCCTCCGGCCCTTGCTCGGCGACCGCGGGGGGCAGCCGCGGGTCCAGCCATTCGCCCTCTTCACCATGCACGCCGGTCAGGACCTGGACCAGCGTGCGCCGGCGGATCGGGCGTACCAGGAAGAATTCAAAGCCGTTGTCGCGATAGGGTTTCAGCCGCGTATGTTGATCAACCTGCAACAACAGCACCAGGCGGCAATCACGCCCCGCCGGACTTTGCCGCAGGGCGGCGCCCAGTTCGGTAATGGTTGCCTCCGGCAGGATCCCGTCGATCAAGGCGGCGTCGATGGTTTCGCCCCGCGCTGCCGCCTGGTCCAGGGCCGCCCTAGTTTCCCCTGCCGTGGAAAAATCCCTGACCCGGGCGCCCAACGCGGCCAGGCTGCGGCGAATAATTTCCCGCGAGGTGGCATTGCCATCGCACAGTAATACGTTCAATCCCGCCAAGGACGTGGGATCCAGGGCTGAGTCGGTGGCCGCCGGATCGAGGGCCAGATCAATCATGAACCAAAACGTGCTGCCTTCATTCGGGGTACTTTCAACGCCGATCTGCCCTTTCATGCGCTGCACGATGCGCTGGGAGATGGCTAGTCCCAGGCCAGTGCCGCCATATCGCCGGGTCGATCCCGAATCTACCTGGCTGAATTCCTCGAACAACTTCTCCTGCAACGCAGCTTCGATGCCGATACCGGTATCCTTAACCTCGAACAGCAGGACAACGCCACCTTCACTTTCAAACGTGACCGAGACGGCGATCATGACACCGCCCTTATCCGTAAACTTGATGGAATTGCCGCCCAGATTCAGGATTATCTGGCGCAATCGGCCGGCATCGCCATAGACGAATTCCGGCACCTCCGGCGTGAAGGTGGCGCCAATGGCAATATCCCGCTCCACGGCGCGGGCGGCCAGCAGCTCGCAAGCCTGCTCCACCGTATTGATCAGATTAAAGGGCCTTTCCTGAAGCGCCAGTTTGCCGGCTTCAATCTTGGAGAAATCCAGAATGTCGTTGATGATGGCCAGCAGGGCTTCGCCCGATTGGGCCACGGCATCGGCATAGCCATATTGCTGCTCGTTCAATCTGGTGTCCAACAATAGCCGGGCCATGCCCAGAATGCCGTTCAGGGGTGTCCGGATCTCGTGGCTGACGGTGGCCAGAAAACTGGATTTGGCCCGGTTCGCGGCCTCGGCATCGTCACGGGCGCTCTTCAACAATTCTTCCGCCTGTTTGCGCGCAGTGACATCCCGGCCGATGGATTGAATTTCCAGGGTCTGGTCGCGGTCATCACGAATGGCATAATCGACCCAGGCGATCCAGCGCCAGCCATCGTGGGTCAGGACACGCTGGTCATAGCGAATGCGATAGGGCGGTGTTTCCAGGCCAACGCTCAGTTCCTCGGCGATGGCGCGGTCTTCGGGATGTACGTCGGGGCGGAAACGGCTGCCTTCCAACTCGCTCGGATCCCGCGCGAAATGTTCGCAATAGGTGTTGTTGACGAAACTCAACCGGCCATCGGCGGCACGCCGGACAATCAGGGCATCCTGGGTTTCAACCAGGCCGCGATAACGCTCCTCGGACTGGCGCAAATCGGCATTGGCGTCGTTCAAGGCTTCGATAGAGATGCTTAACCGGTCCGCCATTTCGGCAACCCGTTCAGCCTGAAAATTCAGCCGGGCAAATCGACGCCGGGTACCGAAGAACAAAACCGCCAGAACGACGGCGATGGTGGCGGCGATGACGACCAGGGATTTCGGGCCGATATCGTTGCTGGGCTGGCCCCTGATGGTATCGATGTTGAACACCAACACGATCACCGCGATGCCAAGGCAAGCCAGCAGCGGGCCCAAATACCGGTTTTGCGCCAGAATGCGAATTAGTTCCATGGGGTTTCGCCGCTCACGTCTCCATGCTCGCTCTGCCCGCCATCCAACTACAATGGCAGCACGGCATATTCGCATTTAACGGGCGGATCAGCAACGCGGCACCAACGGCCTAGTTTTCAACGATTTTGCCTGCCAGGAAATCAATGATTGCCGGATTCACGATATCGGGACAATCATGATGCACGTTGTGCCCGGCACCCGTCACCATGAACAAGGGTAAATCGGGTCGGTATTTTCGCCAGGCCGCCGCGATATAGCGCTCGAAGTCGAGCGACTCGGCACCATAAAATAACAAGGTGGCCGGCCGCAACGCTTCCAAATCCGCTCCAGCCACGGCGAGCCCCAGTAATATCCGCCAGTGGGGTGCGATCAGCGGCGCCATAGGCGCCAGTCGCCCAAGGTGTTTTGATTTCGTGGCTTCATCCAGGGCATTCCATGGATCTCCGCCCATGTGATCCATGCTGATGCGCAAGGCAGCTTGGTCGCCGCCCTGTTCCGCCGCCTCGAAGATGGCGCGTCCGTTCGCCTGAAGGGTGGCTATCTGCTCGGCTGGCAGCAAATTGAAAAGCGAGGGTTCGATAAGGACCAACCGATCGAGTCGTTCGGGATACGCCCGGGCGAAAGCGAACGCCGTGGCGCCGCCCGACGAATGTGCGATCAAATGAACCCGGCTCAAACCCTCTGCCTCCATCACAGCGTTCAGGTCGCGGATTTCGCTCGTTTCAAAGCCATAGTCGGGTGGAAGCGTCAGTTCGGTGCCGTCATGGCCTCGGGAGCTAAGCAGCATCACCGTATGATGTTCGGACAAAGCTTCCCGCATGCGCGCGAAGGCGAAACGCCCGACCAAGGCGCCATGCAGCAGCAGAACCGGCGGCCCGCTTCCCAACACTTCGTAATGAAGCTCAACTCCGTCGTCGGCCCGAACCGCGCGGATATCCCCCTCGACCGCCAAGGCCTCACCCCATTCTTAGCAAATACGGATCTTCATGCTAACGGAAGTGGTTTCGGACGGCCAGACTGAACTGATCTAGTGGTCCTAAACTAACGGTTGGCGCTCATCCGTGAGGATCGAAAGACCACTAGATTCCTAAGAATCGTGGTGCGCAAGGCACCACTAGGCGACCGTGCGCAGGCGGCGGTAGCTTAGGGCTTCCGCCACGTGGACCCGCCGGACGTCTTCCCGGCCTTCCAGATCGGCCAACGTGCGGGCCACGCGCAGGACACGGTGATAGCCGCGGGCTGAAAGATGCATGCGCTCGCTGGCCTGGCGCAACAGGGCGCGGCCGTCATCGTCGGGCGTGGCCACGGCTTCCAGCAGCTTGCCGTCGGCCTGGGCGTTCAGACGCACCTTGTTGTCGCCGCCCACGCCTTCGTAGCGACTGCGTTGCAGCGCGCGGGCCGCCTCGATTCGAGCGGCGACCTCAACCGAGCCTTCCTGCGCCGGCGGCAGATCCAGGTCGGCGGGCGAGACATTCGGCACTTGGATATGCATATCGATGCGATCCAGCAGCGGTCCGGACAATTTTCGTTGATAGTCCTCGGCGCATCGGGGCGCCCGGCTGCAGGCCAGTTCCGGATCGCCCAGATGGCCGCAGCGGCAGGGGTTCATGGCGGAGATGAACTGGAACCGCGCGGGGTAGGTGACGTGGGCATTGGCGCGGGCGACGACGGCGCGGCCGCTTTCGATGGGCTGGCGCAGGCTTTCCAGAACCTGGCGGCTGCATTCGGGCAATTCATCCAGAAACAGCACGCCGCCGTGGGCCAGACTGACCTCCCCCGGACGGGCCTTGCTGCCGCCGCCGATCATCGCCGCCATGGAGGATGAGTGATGGGGATTGCGGAACGGCCGGCGCCGGCGCAGGCGGCCATCACCCAAATGTCCGGCGATGGAGGCGATCATGGAAACTTCCAGGGCCTCGCCCGCATCCAGCGGCGGCAGGATGCCCGGCAAGCGCTCCGCCAACATGGATTTACCGGCGCCCGGCGGGCCGATCAGCAGCAGATTGTGGCCGCCGGCGGCGGCGACCTCCAGGGCCCGCTTGGCGCTCTCCTGGCCCTTAATGTCGGCCAGGTCCAGAAATTCGGCTGTATCATCGGCCAATTCCGGCACCGGTTGGGGCAAAACCTGGCTGCCTTTGAAATGATTGATCAGGGCCAGCAGATTGCCCGGCGCCAGGACCCGTAGGTCCCCGGCCCAGGCCGCCTCGCCGCCCTGTTGTTGCGGGCAAATCAGGCCGCGATCAAGTCCCTGCGCCGCCATGGCCGCCGGCAGTACGCCAGCCACCGGCGTCAGGGCGCCATCCAGACTCAATTCCCCCACCGCGTTGTATTCCGCCAATTCGTCCACGGGCAGGACATCCATGGCCAGCAACAGGCCGATGGCGATGGGCAGGTCGTAGTGGCTGCCTTCCTTGGGCAGATCGGCCGGCGCCAAATTTACCGTGATGCGTTTCGGCGGCAGCGCCAGACCAATCGCGCCCAGGGCGCCGCGCACCCGCTCCCGACTTTCCGCCACCGCCTTGTCCGGCAGCCCAACAACGGTGAAGGCCGGCAAACCGGAGGCCAATTGCACCTGCACGTCCACCGCCAGGGCATCAATACCCTGAAACGCCACCGTCCCTACATGGGCCACCATGCCCTAATCTCCCAAACAGCCGTACTGGCGCCGCCAATAACAGTTGCAGGACCTTAAGGCAGAACGCCCGGGCGGTCGAGTAAAAAGAACAAACCGAAAACGTTAATTCACGGCGGCCGCGGCCTCCGTACGATCGGGATAGTTGCTGTTCAGCCGTTCCTGGAAGTAGTCGCCATATCGGATGGGCTGATGGCGCGCCGGATGCGTGGCGTCGGTGAATTGCTTCAGGCAGCGGATGTCTGCCTCGACGTCGGGGTCGAAAAACATCGCCACGGAATAGCGGCTGGTCCGGGCCGTGGGGCTGATGACACGATGGGGCGTGGAATTGAAGACATCATTGGTCCAGCGCGCCAGGGCATCGCCGATATTGATGATCAGGGTATCGGGCACGACGGGCGCCGGCATCCAACCGCCGCCCGGCCGCTGAATTTCCAGACCGCCGGTTTTATCCTGGGCCAGGATCGTGATGAAGCCATAGTCGGTATGCGGGTGAATGCCGTAGGAGCCTGTCGGCTGATCGTCGGCCGCGGGTGGATAGTGGATCAGGCGCAACGCCGTGGATGGGCGTTGGAAATATGGCAGAAAGAAATCGCGGTCTTCCCCCACGGCCAGGCCAAATACGGGCAGCAGCTTCATGGCCACATCCCGCACGGCGACGTCATAGCGGCTGACGACATCGCGAAACGCCTCGTCGTCGGGCCATTGGTTCGGACCTTTCAGGGCGCCGGTCAAATAGTCCGGATCGCCGGAGGGCACCTCGTGACGCAGAAAAAACGATTCCAGCTGGTTGGCCGTGGCGGCGGACGCGAAGCGGGCCGAGGATACCAGCTTTGATGTGCCGAAGCCCTGATAGCCCCGATGCCAATGGTTCAGCTTGATCAACTGTTTATCCGCCAGGGGCCGTTCGTGAAAGCGCCGGTTCGCCTCGAACACCGCCCGCGACAGATCCTCATCGATACCGTGGTTGGCAAGATAGAAAAACCCACTGGTCAGACAGGCCGCGCGCACCTGTTCGGCGACGGCGTCCTCACTCACACCTGATTGGTCAAGATCGACAACTGGAATTTCCGAGTTCACTGACATTTCAAACCGGCCCTTGTTACGTCTTCAGGTGTTACGTCTTCAGGAACCCAGGTTCCCACATGACGCGCGCCATGCCAATAAACTTGGCATGACGTTTCAGCTCGGCGGCAAGTTTCGCTTCGCGGCCTTTGCTGAATTTGACCTTTGGCTCCAGCCACAGCCCCGTCACATGCAGCGCATCGTCGTCCCGCCGCGCCTTCATGTCGATCCGCCCGATCAGCCTATCACCTTCCAACAAGGGAAAGACGTAGTAGCCGTAGGTACGCCGGGCCTCGGGCACAAAAATCTCGATGCGGTAGTCGAAATTGAACAACCGCAGCAGGCGCTTGCGGTCCCGGATCAGGGGGTCGAAGGGGCTCAACACCCGCAGGCGATCGGGTGGTTCGGCAAGATTGTCCATATCATCCAGCAAGCCGGGGCGGGCCAAGCAGACCTTCGCCGGGCTGCCATCGGCGCTTTCAATCTGAATTTCAATTAATTGTTCGCCCAGGTTTTGCGCGCACCAGGCCTTGGCCTCCGCTGCGTTGATGGAGGCCCAATAGGCCGCCAATTCGCCTGATGTGGCAAAGCCCAACCGGTCCAGCGCATTGCCGCAGGCCCAATCGACGAAGTCCTCGGGCGAGTGTTTGGCACCCTGTCGCGCCCCATCGGGGATTACCCGCGTGCACAAATCATAGACTTTTTGAAAGCCGTCCCGATGACAGACTGACAATTCGCCCGTGCGCCACAAAAACTCCAACGCCGTCTTCGCCGGGTGCCACTGCCACCAGCCATTCTTGCCGGATTTGCGGGCGCTGTCCTTGGCCTTCAAATCGCGCGACCGGGTCGGGCCGTTCTGTTCCACATGGCCTTTCACCTGAGCCATGAGATCCTCGAAACCGATAGCCTTTCCCCCCGCTGCCTGCTTCGGTCGAATCTTGCGCCAGCGTTTCCGCAAGCGATCCTCGGCCAGCACGAACCGGTGCCGCCAGTGGGGATAAAATTCTGTTGGGATCAGGGCTGCGTCGTGGGTCCAATGCTCAAACAGCCGGCGGTCCTCTTCCACCAGCTGGCGCAGATGTTCCAGTTTGTAGGTCTGGTTACGGGCGAACAGGATCATGTGGTGGGCCCGCTCCACCGTACGAATGCTGTCCATCTGCACAAAGCCCAATTGATGGATCAGCGCGGCCAGGTCATCCTTGTCCTGGGCTTTGCCGGGCGCCCGGCATAAACCCTGCCGCGCCATGAAGATATGACGCGCCTGTTTGTTGCTGATGATAGGGCGTGAAACGGTCATACAGCCGCCACGGTCAAGTACTGGGCGGCGGCGTTAGGCTTGGGTGTCCACGTTTTGGCCGTTATCGGTCTCGTCAGTCGGCTCTGTCGCCGCTTCCGGTTTCCCCGCCGGCGCGCCCTTGGCGACGCCGACCATGGCGGCGCGCAGCAAACGGTCGTGGATCACATAGCCCGATTGCATGACCTGCACGACGGTACCCTGGGCGGCCTCCGGATCCTCGATCTGAACCACGGCCTGGTGGAAATTCGGGTCCAGCTTTTCGCCCAGTGGATTAATTTCCTTGATGCCGTGCTTGTCGAAATGGCCTTGCAGCTCCTTGCGGGTCAATTCGACGCCTTCCAAAAGCTGCGCCAATTCGGGGTTGCCGCCACGGGCCTCTTCACTGACCGCGGACAGGGCACGCTGCAGGTTGTCGGACACCGCCAGCATGTCGCGGGCGAAATCAGCAACCGCGTATTTCCGCGTGTCGGTCTTATCCCGCTCGGCCCGGCGGCGCATATTTTCCGTCTCCGCCATGGCGCGCAGCAGCTTGTCCTTCAGATCGGCGACCTCGCCATAGGCCAGTTCCAACTCGCCAGGCTCGTCTGGTGCGTCTTCGACACCCAATTCATGGGTCCCAAGTTCGCGGGTCCCAAGTTCATCCGGCGTCAATTCCACCGGCTGCACAACCGCTTCCGGCGCAGATTTAGGTGCGGATTCGGGTGCGGATTCTGGACCTTCCGACGCTTCAGGATGCGGCTTTTCCGAATTCTTGAAATTTTCGGCTTCGTTCATGTTGTCCTCGGTCACGGTCACGGGCACTGCAGGCTGCACATTGCGGCATTCAGGTTAAATATAGGTATGCGGGAACGCGTTTTGAACCCATTTGCGGTCCAGGTCAACCAATCAGACGGCCGATCACCCGCGCCGTGTAATCCACCATGGGTACGATGCGGGCATAGTTTAAATGCGTCGGCCCTACGACGCCGATGGCGCCGATCACTTCCTGGTTGGAATTGCTATAGGGCGCGACGATCATGGATGAACCGGTCAGGCTGAACAACTGACTTTCGGAGCCGACAAAAACCCGCACTCCCGGGCCTTCATTGGCCAGTTCCAGTACATCGATCAGGGATTGCTTGCTTTCCAGATCGGCGAACAGCTGGCGCACGCGCTCCAGATCCGCCGCCGCCGAGATGTCCTCCAGCAGATTGGCCCGGCCCCGCACGATCAACGTCTGCTGCTGGTCGCCGCCGCCCCAGATCGCCAGACCGCTTTCCACCACCCGCGCCGTGACCGCATCCAGTTCAGCCCGGTGGCCCTCAATCTCGGCCATGATATCGCGGCGGGCCTCGGCCAATGTCGCGCCACGCAATCGGGCGTTCAAATAGTTCGCCGCCTCGACCAATGCGGAAGGCGGCAAGCCGGCCGGTACTTCGATAATACGGTTTTCCACCGCACCCGCCTCGCCCACGATAACCACCAAGGCCCGGCCATCGCCCAAAGAGACGAATTCCATATGTTTCAGGGGCGCTTCCAGTTTCGGCGCCATGACCAGGCCGGCCCAGCCGGACAGCCCGGACAGCATTTCAGAGGCCTGGATCAGCATATCCTCGAAACTGCGGCCGGCGGCGGCGCAATGGGCGTCAATCTCGGCCCGCTCGGTCTCACCCAGATCACCCAGTTCCAGGAAACCGTCAATGAACAGACGCAGGCCCCGATCGGTGGGCAGACGGCCGGCGGAGGTATGCGGCGCATGCAACAGACCTGCCTCTTCCAGATCCGCCATGATGTTGCGCACGGAAGCGGGCGACAGGCTGCGGTTCAGACGCCGTGACAAAGTGCGGGAGCCGACCGGCGAGCCGGTTTCCAGAAACGATTCCACCACTTCGCGGAAAATCTCGCGATTGCGTTTGTCTAGGGCGCCGATGCCCGGTTGATTTGGCGGCTGATTTGGTGGTTGTTTTGCCATTAGTTAAGCAATGTAGTAACGCCCCATCGACACGTCAACGCGGGCCTGGACGCCGGCCTTCGGGAAGGTTAGATAGTGCGCCCGGATAAGATCAGGATTTAGAGGAGAATGCGCCATGCGTCCATCAGGCCGTGCTGTCGACCAATTACGTGAAGTGAGCCTGGAGCCGGGCTTCGCCAAATATGCCGAGGGCTCGTGTCTGGTACGCTTTGGCGACACCCACGTGTTGTGCGCGGCGTCCCTGGACGACCGGGTGCCACCGTTTCTGCGCAACAGCGGCCAGGGCTGGGTGACGGCGGAATACGGCATGCTGCCCCGTTCCACCCACACCCGCACGGGGCGGGAGGCCGCCAGGGGCAAGCAATCGGGCCGCACCCAGGAAATCCAGCGCCTGATCGGCCGCTCCCTGCGCGCGGTCACCGATCTGAAAGCCATGGGCGAGCGGCAGATCCGTCTGGACTGCGACGTTCTGCAGGCCGACGGCGGTACCCGCACGGCCTCTATCACCGGGGCCTGGGTGGCGCTGCACATTGCGCTATCGGGTATGCTGAAGGATGGCCTGGTCGAAAAAATGCCCCTGAACGATCACGTCGGCGCCGTCAGTTGCGGCTTGTATAAGGGCGAGGCGGTGCTGGATCTGGATTATGCCGAGGATTCCAATGCCCAGGCAGATGCTAATTTTGTCCTGACGGGCAATGGCGGCATCGTGGAAATTCAAGGCACGGCCGAGGAAGATCCCTTCACCCGGGATCAGTTCAACCGCCTGCTGGAATTGGCCGAACAAGGCATTGGCGATTTGGTCGGCCTGCAAAAACAGGCCATCGGGGGCTAACCCCGTGCCGCGCCGGTTTTCCGCAAAACGCCTGGTCGTCGCCTCCCACAATAAGGGCAAGGTAACGGAGATCGCGGATTTGCTGTCGCCATTCAATCTGGATATCGTTTCGGTAGCGGAATTAGCGTTACCGGAGCCCGAGGAAACCGGGAAAACCTTTGTCGCGAACGCGGTGTTGAAGGCGGAAGCCGCCGTACAAGGTTCCGGGCTGCCCTGCCTGGCCGATGACAGCGGTCTGGCCGTCGAGGCTTTGGACGGCGATCCCGGCATCTATTCCGCCCGCTGGGCGGGCCCGAATCGGGATTTCAATATGGCTATGGCTCTGGTCAATGAAAAGCTGGGCGAAAATTCCAATCGACGAGCCTATTTCATCTCGGTGCTGTCGTTGGCCTGGCCCGATGGTCATGTGGAAAATTTCGAGGGGCGCATCTACGGCACCATGGTCTGGCCGCCGAGGGGGGCGGGTGGTTTCGGCTATGACCCCACGTTTTTGCCCGACGGCTACGAACAGACCTTCGGCGAAATTCCCTATGACGAGAAACAGAAAATTTCCCATCGCGCCGTGGCCTTTCAAAAGCTGATCGATGGCTGTTTCCAAGGTTCATAGAGCCCAACCATTCGCCGTCTATCTGCACTGGCCATTCTGCCTGGCGAAATGCCCTTATTGCGATTTCAACAGCCACGTTCGCGATGGTATTGACCAGGACGCCTGGCGCCGGGCCCTGTTGGACGAGCTTGACCGCGCCGCCGAACGCCTGCCGGGCCGAGAGGTATCCAGCATCTTTTTCGGCGGCGGCACGCCGTCCCTGATGCCGCCCGAAACCGTCGGGGCGGTGCTGGAGCGCATCGCCGCGCGCTGGAGCATGGACCCCGAAGTGGAAATCACCTTGGAGGCCAACCCCACATCTGTGGAAGCCGGCCGATTTAGGGGCTATGCCGCCGCCGGCGTCAATCGGCTGTCCCTCGGTGTGCAGGCCCTCAACGATAAGGATCTGAAACGCCTGGGCCGCAATCATGATGCGGACGAGGCCATGGCGGCCCTGAACATGGCGCGGCAGACCTTCGCGCGCTGTAATTTCGATCTGATTTATGCCCGTCCCGGCCAGGATGTCGCCGCCTGGCGGGCTGAATTAGACCGCGCGCTGGAGTTGGAGCCGGCGCATCTGTCGCTTTATCAGTTGACCATTGAAAAAGGTACCGCCTTTGATGGCACGGTACAGGCGGCGGATGAGGACCTGGCCGCCGATCTGTACGAGGCGACCCAGGAGTTATGCCAGGACGCCGGTCTGCCGGCTTATGAAATTTCCAATCACGCCGCCCCGGGGCAGGAGAGCCGCCACAATCTGGCTTATTGGCACTATGGCGAATATCTTGGTCTGGGTCCCGGCGCCCACGGCCGTTTGTTGGTCGACGGCCAGCGTCTGGCCACCGTGCAACGCACCTCGCCCGAGGGCTGGTTGAGTGGTGAGCGGCGGCAAACGGAAGCCGTGCTGTCGCACAACGAACGCGCCGCGGAAATGCTGATGATGGGCCTACGCTTGAGCGAAGGCGTCGACGGCGCGGCATTTTTGGCTGAGATTGGCGTTCCCCTGGAAGGCTATCTGGCGGGACCGGCATTGGACCGTTTCGTGGATTATCGCCTGCTGATCTGGCGGGACGGCTATCTGGCGGCCAGCCCGGAGGGGCGGCAGGTGCTGAACACCCTGACGGCGGATTTGTTGCCTTGAGCGCCCTGCTGGGGCAATAACGGGACATGGCGGATGAAACGATGCAGCAAACAGCCTTGATCACCGGCGCGGCGGTCCGTGTCGGCGCGGCCATGGCCCGGGCCTTGGCCGCCGACGGTTGGCATGTTGCGATCAACTATCACAGCTCCACCGAGCAAGCGGCTGCCTTGCTAGCGCAAATCCAGGCCGACGGCGGACAGGGACATCTGGTGCCGGGCGATCTACGGGATCAGGGCGTTGTTGACAGCCTGATCGAAGCGGCGGGCCAAGACGCCCCGCCCCTGGGGCTGTTGGTCAACAACGCATCAATGTTTGAAAACGATTCCGCGCTGAACATGGATTTGGAAAGCTGGAACGATCATCAGGCGGTCAATCTCCGCGCGCCGGTGTTCCTGGCCCGGGACTTTGCCCGCAACCTGGGCAATGGCCGCGCGGGCGTGGTGGTCAACCTGCTGGACAACAAGATGTTTGCCCTGAACCCGGATTTCTTTTCCTACACCGTCGCCAAATATGGCTTGCTGGGCGCAACCAAAGTGCTGGCCATGGAGTTGGCGCCGCAAGTCCGGGTCTGCGGCATCGCGCCGGGCATTACCCTGCCCAGCACCAACCAGACCGATGCGCGTTTCAACAAAGCCCACAAGCTCAACCCCATGGGCAAGGGCGCCACCCTGGATCAACTGGTCGCCGCCCTGCGCTTTATCCTGTCCGCGCCCGCAATGACCGGCGAGGTCATCACCATCGACGGCGGTCAATCGCTGGAGGGCATGCCGCGTGATGTTTCATTTATGGCAGAGGATTAGGCTATGCCCAAGATCGGAAAATTGATTGGACATCGCATCAAATTCAACCAGCTTTCCTTTCCCGTTTACCTGGGCATCCTGCCGCACGAACGGGAAGGACTGCAGCAATTGCTCATCGATCTGGAAATCGAATTGCGGCCCGATATGCCCGACCCCCATGAAGACGTCGCTAATGTCCTGAATTATGACGGCATCCGGACCCGGATTATCGAACTGGCCCAGGCGCGCCACTACAATCTTTTGGAAAGCCTGGCTCGCGAACTGTTGTCGGTATTCGAAGATGAGCAGCTGATCACCAAGGTGCGCCTGTCGGTGCAAAAGCCCGACGTCTATGCCGATGCCGCGGCGGTAGGTTACGAAATCGATTACGCCTGGGAGCGGTGAGCCAGCCATAACCCCGCGACCACGGCAGCCAAACCCACCAGGAACAGCGGCGTGATCGCCTCGTCCAGCAGCAGAGCGCCAAGGGCCGCGGCGACGATCGGTCCCAAGGACAGAAACAAGGCGACACGGGTTGGCGTGGCGTGTTTCAGGGCCAGCAGCCAGGCGTAATAACCCAGGCTTGAGGCCAGACCGATGAACAGGACGGCCAGCCAGCCACCGGCTGTAAATTGTGGCAGCGCGGCGAAGAACCCTTCGCCGGCGGCGGGCAGGATCAGAAACAAGACCGACGCGAACATGGCAAAAACGCTGACCTGAAGGGGTGGATACTTCACCAGATAGGGCCGGTAAAAAACGGAACAGATCGCCCCCGTCAGGGCGGAGGCCAACACCGCCACTATGCCCCACACCATGTCCGGGCCGGTATCGGGCAGGGTGACATTTTCGTACACGGCCAGGCCGACACCGGCGATGGTCAGCAGCACGCCCGCCGCCTTGGGCATGGTCAAGGTTTCCAGGCGCAGGGCGGCGGCCAGGACCATGGTCATCAGGGGAAAGCTGGCGAACAGCAGCGCGCCCAGGCCCGAACCCACATACTGCAGGCCGTAATTCAACAACGCGATCAAAATGCCGAACTGCCCGATGCCCAACAGGGCAATAGGTACCAGGTCCCCGGCCGCGAAAGGAATACGGCGGATCATCAGGAACGGCACGATCAGGCCCAGAGTGCCGATACCGTAGCGCAGCAGGGCCAGGGATGCGGGATCTGATTGGACAATGACGAAGCGGGTGGCCACCATGGCCGCACCGACCAATACCCCCATGACCGTGCCCGCGACGACGGCCAGCGCTTCCTCGCGCTTCAAAGCATCAGGTCCCAGGTCTCCGCCACCAGATCGACGCCGAAATCGTGGCCGGGCTCTTCGTGCACCAGCTCAAACCCGGCACTGGCATACAGCGCGCGGGCGGCGGTCTGCACATCGTTGGTCCACAGGGTCATCTTCCTGTAGCCGGCGCGCCGGGCAAAGCTTAGGCACTCGTTCAGCAGGGCCCGGCCCAGGCCCAGGCCATGGGCCTTTTGGTCGATGATCATCAGGCGCAGCTTCGATACGTCATCGTCCACCTTCACGACGAAGGCGGAGCCCCTGAATTCGCCCTCAACCTCGGCAATGAAACTGCATTCCCAGACCGGATCGAAGTTGAGGATGAAATCCGCCGCGATTCTCGCCACCAAAGCCTCGAACGTTTCATCCCAGCCGAACATCTGCGGGTACAGCCGCCCGTGCAGGGCAATAACATCGCCCATGTCACCTGGACCGTGCGGCCGCAGGACAAAGGGCTTCGCCGCCTCAGCCATGGCCTGCCATGTCTCGATACAAGGTGCGCTGTTCGACAATGCCAAAGCCCAGGCGTCGCACATCATCCAGGTACAGCGGGATCAGATCCCCGCGTCCGGCGCGATGGGCCGAATCCACCAGGACCTGATAGAAAATATCCCGCTGGGCGCGGCTACCCCCGATCAGGGCCAAATCGTGCCGCACAGGAGAGATCAGAGCGACCACGCGGTCATGCTCGCCACGGCGGTGGGCCAGCATGGCCTCACACAGCGCGATCCCGGCGGCGTTATAGGCCGTGGCCAGACTGCCCCCAGGCGTATTGGCGGCGGAACTTGCGTAGTCGCGGATATTGTTCAGCAATTGCTCCGCCGCCTGGAACTGCCCGGTGGCGGCCAGAACCATCATGTCATGGGCCGAAGAAAATGGATTGGCATGATCATCCGTGCGCCCGGCGCAGACCTCGGCCAGAATATGCCAATGATCGCCCAAATCGATACCGCGCAATTCCAGCCGCATGAGGAGGGACGCGACGTTTTGCAGATCAATGGTGGCGCCGGGCATGGCCTGCACCAGGGGCGAGTCCGGGTTCCGCACCTGGGCGGTGACCAGATCCAGGGCCCGCTCGCCGGCGCCCTGTTCCAACAGCATCAGGCACAAGTGCCACCACAGGTGATGGCCGATCTGATTGACCGCGCCCCAGTTGCCGCACAACCCCTCAAGCCAGGCCGTACCGTCATCGACCCGGCCCTTCATGACATGCACATGGGCCACCGCATGGGTGCCCCAGGCATCGGTGTCATCGATCTCCACCGCCAAGCGGCCGCAACGCTCCGCGAGATCAAATTCACAGGCCTCTTCATTGGAAAATGAGCGCACGGACTGGAAACAACCATAATCCGCCATATCCTCCGGCCAGGCCGGCGTCGCCCGTTCAACGATGTCGCGCATCCATCCCGACCGGCCATTCCAAAACAGCTCGAACTGCACCAGACGGTGGGCCAAAAGATCGGTCGGATGGCGGGACAGCATCGCTTCCAATATGGTTGCCGCTTCAACCCCATGACCATTGACCGCCGCCGTCAGGCTGCCGAAGTAGGCCTGTTCCCGGTCATCGGCATCGCCCATCAGCGGGTCGGCCTCGGCCAGCAACGCCTTGATCGCCGGCCAAAATGCCGTGGTGCGACCGGTCTGCATGATCCAGCCCTTGACCAATTTTGCCAGGGCGAATTCCGGGTCAGCCGCGATGGCTTCGTCCAAGTGGGCCATGGCATCCGTGCGCCAGCGAACGAAACTCCGCATACCGGCATCAAATGCCTTCGCCGCGTCGGGACTATCCGTATTGAGGCTGTGTCCTCGGCAATCGAGATGGGTTTGCATGGGAACTCCTTTTACTTGGTAATAGCGTGATTGCCTGACTTACCGTGCATCCGCGAGGATCATCTCCGCGCCTTTTTCGGCGATCATGACGGTGGGTGCATGGGTGTTGCCCGAAACCAGGGTCGGCATGATGGAGGCATCGATCACGCGGAGGCCTTCCAGGCCGTGCACCCGCAGGCGATCATCGACCACCGCCAATGCATCCTGGCCCATGCGGCAGGTCCCGATGGGGTGATAAACCGTGGATCCGGTCTCCCGGGCGTAGGAGAGGAACTCGTCGTCCGATTGCACATCAAGGCCCGGATTCATTTCAAATTCCAGATAAGGCTGCAACGCCGGCTGGGTGCCTATATCCCGGGCGATGCGCAGGCCCGCGATCAGGGCGGCGCGGTCGATCTCGTCAGCCAGAAAATTCGGCCGGATCGCCGGTTCGCTGCCCGGCCGGCCATCGCGGATATGGATCGAACCGCGGCTTTCCGGGCGCAGCTGGCAGGCCGCCATGGTCATGCCCGGTTCGATATCCAGCGCCCGGTCCTTGCCGCCCGAGTGGCTGGCATGGGCGCCATGATACTGCACATCGGGCGTTGCTAGTTCAGGCCGGCTGCGGACAAACCCATGCACGATACCGGCCGTGTAGGTCAGCATACCGCGCCGGGCGATGCCGTATTTCATCACCTCCAGCACCAAGCGCCAGCCCCGGCTCTGTTCGTTCAAGGTCAAGGCATTGCGGACCCGCCAATTGACCCGCGTCATATAATGGTCACGATAATTCTCGCCCACACCGGGCAGCTCATGCTGCACCTCGATGCCGCGGTCCTTCAGCAGGGCCGGCTGGCCAATGCCCGACAGCTCCAGCAACTGCGGCGATTGCACGGCACCGGTGCTTAATATTACTTCCTTGCCGGCGCGGGCCTGGCGAGTCTCTTCACCCACTTTATATTCAACGCCGACGACCCGCTTACCCTCCATCAGCAGACGGGCCGCGACGGCATTGGTCTCTATCTGCAGATTGGCCCGGTGCGAGGCGGGGCCGAGGAAGGCCCGGGCCGTGCTGTGGCGGCGGCCATTTTTCTGGGTGACCTGGTAATATCCGAAACCATCCTGCTTCGCGCCATTATAGTCTGGGTTGATGCCGTGGCCGGCCTGGCCGCCCGCCTCGATCATGGCATCCAGCAGCTTGTTGCTTTCCCGCATATCGGTCACGTTCATGGGACCGCCGCCGCCGCGCAGGTCGCTGCCGCCACGCTCAAACCGTTCCGACATTTTGAAGTACGGCAGGACTTCATCGTACGACCAGCCACGATTTCCCATCTGCGCCCAGGTGTCATAATCCTGGGCCTGACCGCGCACATACAACATGCCGTTGATGGAGGAGGAGCCGCCCAGAACCTTACCCCGGGGGATGGGGATCTTGCGGTTCTCGGTTCCCGGTTCCGGCTCCGTCTCGAAACACCAGTTCACGGAGGGATCGTTCAGGGTTTTGGTAAAACCAACCGGCACATGGATCCAGATATTGCGGTCCGGACCGCCGGCCTCCAGCAACAGGGTTCGCGTCATGGGCGGCACGGACAGTCGATTGGCCAGCACGCAGCCGGCGGAACCGGCCCCGATCACGATATAGTCGAACTCTGTCATTGCGCGCCTCCTGGCTAATCTGCTTGATCCGTGATTTTATTTTGCGGTTATTCTAACGTTATCTTTCCCGAGGGAGAAAACAAATGGACGACCCATATCGAAATGCCGCCCTTTTGATCGTGGACATGCAGAACGATTTCGTCCGCCAGGACGCTCCGTTGTGCGTGCCCGACGCCCTTGCGACCGTGCCGGCCCATCTGTCCCTGATCGCCGCCTTTCGAGCCGCCGGGCGGCCTGTGATATTTACCAAGTTCCTCTCTCGCCAGACCCCGAATTTGGCCTGGAATTGGTCGCCCGAATGCGCCCCGCCGACAAAATGCTGCTGGAAAGGCCATATGCGGCACTATCCCGACCTGAACGTGGCTCTGGATTGCACGGAAGTGATCGACGAACTTCGCCCCGATGCCGATGACCTGATCATCGAGAAATACGGCTATGGCGCCTTCCATGACACGGTCCTGAATGACGAACTAGCGGAAATGGGCATCGGCGCCCTGATCATTACAGGCACGGTGACGCAAATCTGTGTCGAGGAAACAGCGCGGGAAGCTTTCCACCAGGGTTATCCCACGACCATCGCGGCGGATGCCGTTTCATCTTTTGATGGAGATTTGCACGCCGCCACCTTGCGTAATTTCACCATGAAATTCGGCTGGGTTAAGCCATCCGACCAGATTATCGCCGAAATGACGGATCAGGGTGTCGGGTAAAACACGGCGGTTTGGCGACACCATGGCCGAAGTGTCGGGTGACGGCCCGGCGGTGGTGTTGGTGCACGGCATGGGCCTCAATATGCATATGTGGCGGGGACAACTGGCGCCGCTGGAGCATTGGTTCACGGTGGTGCGTTACGATCTGCTGGGCCACGGCACCAGCACGGCACGGCCGGGACCGTATGCACTGGCCGATTTCGTTGATCAGTTGGCGCGGCTATTGGATGAGTTGGAAATCGAACGCTGCCATCTGCTGGGTTTCTCCCTGGGTGGATTGATCGCACAGGCATTTGCCATCCATCACGCCGGCAGGGTTGATCGTCTGGCGATCCTCAACGCCGGCTACGATCGCAGCGACGGCGAGCGGGCCGGCATGATAGAACGGCTGCGGATCGCGTTGGCAGACGGTTATGGCGGAACCGTGGAAACGGCCCTGGCGCGATGGTTCACACCCGAGTTCTTCCTACGCCGACCGGAGGTCATCGAACAGGTTCGCCGCTGGATGCATGCCAATGATGCCGCCGTTTACCCGGAAATCTATCGCGTGTTGGCATATGGCGACCGGGAATTGGCAGCCGCCGTGACAACCCTTCGATGCCCGACCCTGGTGCTGAGCTGTGAGGGCGACACCGGCAGCCCGCCCGCCATGGCCCGACGCATGGCGGCGGCGATCCCGGGCGCCCGGCTTGCCATCGTGCCCAAGCTAAAACACCTCGGGCTGATGGAGGACCCGTCCGCGATCAACGACATTGTGCTGCCGTTCCTGACAGGGTGAACACATTTTGGTGGCTGGCGCGGGCCGGACGGCATGGTTATATTGCCGCAACGATCGAGATTTGAATTTTTCCGAAACGCCAGGAGATCCTCTTATGAAAGAAGCCGTCATTGTTTCCACCGCCCGCACCCCGATCGGCAAGGCCTTTCGCGGCGCCTTCAATAACACCGAGGGCCCGGCCATGGCCGGCCACGCCATCAAGCATGCGGTCGCCCGCGCCGGCATTGATCCGGCGGAGGTTGATGATGTGATCATCGGCTGCGCCATGCAGCAGGGCACCACGGGCAGCAACACGGCACGGCAGAGTCTGCTGGCCGCCGGCCTGCCGGTCGGTGTCTCCGGCATGACCCTGGACCGGCAGTGTTCGTCCGGCATGATGGCCATCGCCACGGCGGCCAAGCAGGTGATCGATGACGAAATGCCCATTTGCATCGGTGGCGGGGTCGAATCCATTTCCCTGGTGCAGAACGGCAATATGAATGTGCACGCCAACCAGTCCGTGCTCGATCAGGCCAAAGACATCTATATGGCCATGTTGAATACGGCCGAGACCGTCGCGGAGCGCTATTCCGTCAGCCGCGACGACATGGACGCCTATGGTCTGCAGAGTCAGATGCGCACGGCGGCGGCGCAGCAAGCGGGCAAGTTCGACGACGAAATCGTGCCCATGACCTCCATCATGAAAGTCACCAACCGGGAAACCGGCGACGTAACCGACCAGGAGGTCACCCTGGACAAGGACGAGGGCAACCGCCCCTCGACCAATCTGGAAGGTCTGGTCGGCCTGAAGCCGGTATTCGAAGGCGGGGTCATCACGGCCGGTAATGCCTCGCAGCTGTCGGACGGCGCCTCGGCGGCGGTGGTCATGGATGCGAAATTGGCCGAACAGCGCAATATCGAACCCCTGGGCATTTATCGCGGTCTGGCCGTGGCCGGCTGCGAGCCCGATGAAATGGGTATCGGCCCGGTCTTCGCGGTACCGAAATTGCTGGAACGCAACGGCCTGACCGTCGATGACATCGACCTGTGGGAGCTGAACGAAGCCTTCGCGGTGCAGGTGCTCTATTGCCGCGACCGCCTGGGCATTCCCGATGAAAAACTGAACGTCAACGGCGGCGCCGTCTCCATCGGCCATCCTTATGGCATGAGCGGGGCCCGCATGGTCGGCCATGCCCTGATCGAAGGCAAGCGCCGCGGTGCCAAGTTCATCGTCAGCACCATGTGCATCGGCGGCGGCATGGGTGCCGCCGGGTTATTCGAGGTCGCATAACAGCAGCTTCGCCGGGGCACCCAATTTATAGGGTGCCCCGGCCGCCAAATTCTCAAGAATTGTTGGGAAGAGGTTAGCCGCGCCGTTCGGTGGCTGCTCGCCGGTTGCCGTTCCTGCGGTCGGTCAATCGTCGCTCCACACCGGCCGGTGCGCCTTGACTGCTCTGCCTGCGATCATCGTCCCGACGGTCCGACGCGCGCCTTTGCGTGTTTCTTTCAATTACCATGGTCTGCTCCAACTTCGTTTACCGAATTAAGAGCCCTCAACCGCCACGCCAGTTCTAAGCTGGCTTATTGGCTATGCCTTGCTTTGCTAATCTGGAAGCAACTCTTAGCCCAACCGTGGTAGTAAATAAAGCGTAAAGGGCAAAAATTCAGATTAAATTCGATTTTTCTAAGATTCCGGCACGCCGGTTCAAACATTACGGTTTCGGTATCCGCACCAGTGCAATTAGAGGCAGCACGGCCAGGCTGGCAAAAGTATAACCCTTGAAGGCGTTGATATAGCCGATCAAGGCGGCTTGCCGCCCCAACTCGCCGCTTAGTGCGGCCAAACCCTTGGTGCTGTCCATGTTCCAGGCCCCCAGGGACCAGGGCAAGGTTAGGACTTTGTTATATTCCGAGATAAATTCTGTCATGCCGGCATAGTTCGAAGCGGTGGAGATGATGACGACGGTAACCGACAGGGATATGAAGATGGCGCTGCCCAAATTACGCAACAGGTGATAGACCGCCGAAGCTTCCGCCAGATGCCTGTTATCCAGGGTGGCAAAGGCGGCGACGGTCAAGGGCACCCAGATGATCCCGATCGCCAAGCCTTGCAGGGTGGAATTGAGACCGACATCCATGATGGTGGTATTGATATCGAAACTGGACATATGCAGGCCGGAGGCAACCTGCATCAAGAATCCCATCGTCATACCGATCCGCGGGTCCAGACGAGATACGAACATAGCCACGAAAAATCCCGCGATGGCGCCGACCCCGCGCAACCCCAGCAGCAAGCCGATTATACTGTCCGGATAGCCAAGCAGGCCCTGCAGCATGGGCGGCAACAACACCATGGGCGTGAAATTCAACATGCCGTAGATGGTCACGATAATCAGGCCGATCACGAAATTTCTGTCCAACAACAGACGCGGATTCAGAAACGGTTGCCGTGCCGTCAGGCTGTGAACCACGAACAGATGCAGGGCAATCAATGCCAGCACTGCCTCGATTATGATTTCGGGGCTTTCAAACCAGTCGTGCCGCTGGCCCCGCGACAACAATAATTGCAGGCCAATCACGGCGACCGACAATGTCAGAAACCCTGTCCAATCCAGGGTTACGCCGGCCTGGCGCCCCTTATCGCTGAGGAATACATACATGCCCACGAAGGCAATGGCGCCGAAGGGCAGAAACATGAAGAACGCAGCCGGCCAACCGTAATCCTCGGCCAGCCAACCGCCCAGCACCGGTCCGATCACCGGTCCCACCACCACCGCCATGCCGAACACCGACGTCGCCATGCTGTGCTGATGTTTGGGAAAACTGTCCAACAAAATGGCCTGTCCCAGGGGGATCAAGGGCGCGCCGAAGGTGCCCTGGGCAATGCGGAACAGCACCAATACCGGCAGGTTAGGGGATAGACCACAGAACAAAGTTGCGATGGTGAAGCCCGTCATGCTGCCCAGCATGACCCGGCGCCTGCCAAACCGGGCCGCCAGCCAACCCGACATGGGCGTCATCACCGCCGTCGCCAAAATATTGAAGGTCATGACCCAGGCGACCTCATCCTGGGTCGCGGATAAAGAGCCCTGCATTTGTGGCAAAACGACGGAGACAACCAGGATCGCCATGGCGTATTGGGTTGTCGCCAAGGTAATGGAGAACAAGATCGCCCAGCGACGCCAAGCCGGAATGGCGGTGGATTCCTGTGCGATGGCGGTCATGATAGGGCTAGGCACCCTTGCAGACGTTTACGTTCACAGTGCCGGTCCATTCATTGAGAACTGCAATGGATCAAACGTAAAATGATCGCGGGCGAATGCAAACAACTTTGGGGAAATTGCGGCGTCGTCGACAGCACGGCCACCAGCCATGCGGGAGGGCACCGCGAAGCGCGAAGTGTCAAATGAGGCGTGTGTTATTCCAAGAAACCAGCGCGATCTTTGGCTGGCCATGAAGGCTTTGGCGTTAAAGCAAGCCTTCCTTCTGGGCCCGCTTGCGCACCAGCTTGCGGGCACGACGCACCGCTTCAGCCTTTTCACGAGCCCGGCGTTCCGAGGGTTTCTCGAAATATTTCCGCATTTTCATTTCGCGAAAGACGCCCTCGCGCTGCAATTTCTTTTTCAGAGCGCGAAGCGCCTGATCCACGTTATTGTCGCGAACACTGACCTGTACCAGTGGTCTTCTCCTTCAAAATCCGCGGAAATCAAGGCCGCTTTGGCCGAATTCCGGTGATCCAATGACATTTCAATAGCTTGAAAAGCAGGGCGCACATAACCGTTCGCCAAGCATTGCCAGCCGATTGTCGAAGTATATAGACCAAAGGCGCGCTGATGTGAAGCACGGAAAACACCGCAACCTTTCGTCAATATTTAGCGTCTATGGTGCCAAATGAGCCAGAACAATCCGGAATTGCTTTTGGAGGATGCTCCCATGACGCGAATTATTCCCGCGATGCTGTCAATTTTCCTTTGCCTCACGGTATTGCCCCTACCCCTTTCCGCCGGCGGCAAAAGTGATTACCAGGCGTCGGTGAAAAGATACTTGCAAACGGCGGAGGAATACCGGGCGAAGAGTCGTGAACTGGCTGTAACGGAGGAGAATCTTGCACCCCGGCAAAAGGGCTACGTCAAACAGCTATCCGACACATATGGGCAATTGGCCGATATCAAGATTGCCCTGGCCGTCGCGGTCGGGAATCGCGATTGGCCGGGTGAAGAGCGTTTGGAAACACAATACTATCTTCTGAAAGACCGCGAAAAGGCGCTCTGGGACGCTCTTGACGTCAGCAAGAATTAGCCGGCGCGGCCAAAGCTGGTCCGGTCCGCTAGCGCGCTAGATCGACTCTTCAATCCATTCCTGGATCTTGCCCTTGGGCAGAGCGCCGACTTTCATGGAGGCGACTTCACCGTCCTTGAACAGCATCAGCGTGGGGATGCCGCGTACGCCATATTTGGCAGGAATGGACGGGTTGTCGTCAATATTGACCTTGGCAATGGTAACCTTATCGCCCAATTCCGTCGCGATCTCTTCCAGCGCGGGTGCGATCTGTTTACAGGGACCGCACCATTCGGCCCAGAAATCCACAACCACGGGGCCCTCGGCACCCAATACATCGCTATCGAACGAGTCGTCTGATACGGGCTTTGTGGTCATGACGTTTTCCAATCTTCCTAGCAGCATAATAACAGCATAATTCAGGGCGATGGCGAATTCATCAGCAACCGCCCCTTTGCTGCGTCAATAATACACCTTAGTATAAAAAGGTAGGCAGACCCGACCGCCTCGTCAAGGTGCATGTGCGGCTAAGACGTCGCCGTCAATGACCATCAAATTAGGCCCGTCAGTCCATAAAAGGGCGCAACGTATTGTTTTTTCCGGGTAAATTTGCATCAACGTTGCACGATAGCTGGCCAGTTGCTGCAAATAAGTCGCATCCACATCAATCACACGTTGTGGCGGCGGGCGATTGGATTTGTAATCCACCACTAAAACTTCCGAATCAGTAACGGCCAACCGATCCACCTGACCGCTGACGACCCGGCCTGAGAGCAACGCGGTCAGGGGAACCTCGGCCTGGGACCCGGGCGCAAAAATCGGCGCGAAATCACCATGCTCCAGCACACCGAGGGTTACCGCCAGAATATCCGCTTGCTGTTCAGGCTCCAGGACATGGGCTGGCAGGGCCAGATAGCGCGCGGCGGCAGGGGCGCGCTGATTGGGCAACAGATCGGGCAGGGTTTGTAGCAGACGGTGAATATGATTGCCGCGCTGGAAGCGGGCCTGCCCGCCATCTGCCAATGGCGAGGCGACGCTGGGTTCGGCTGTTTGTGGCCGCGACGGCGTCAGGGGACGGGGCGGCACCGGTTCGACCGGCGCCATTGCAATGGCCCAATCAGGCAGGGCCACGGGCGCCGGTGGGAGATCGGCCGCGACACGGGGCGGTGCCGCATCCTGGAGATTGCGCAAGCGCATGCCGCCCTCCAGCTCCGCCGGCCTTGCGATATCCGGCATGGCGGCAAGGGCCCGCCAGGCCATGTCGTACCAGCAATGATCCTTGCGTCCGTTCTTGCCTTCGAAACCGCAGATGTACAACCGGTCCGCGGCCCGTGTCAGGGCGACGTAGAACAGGCGGCGATATTCCCGGTCCCGGTCCCGCTCCGCCACCTCCCGGGCCTGGGCCATGACCTCTTCCTCCATGGCCCGAATGGGGGCCCACAGGGGCGCGGCACCTGCACCTGCACCTGCACCGGTATGGGTATCGGGAACATTCGGTAAATCGGGCCACAATAGCGACGGCGTCTTGTCCGGCACCCGCACTGTATCGGCCAGAATAACCACGGGCGCCTCCAGCCCCTTGGCGCCATGCACGGTCATCACCCGAACTTCGTTCTGGCCCTGATCCAGGTCCCGCTTGACCTCCGTCTCACCCCGTTCGAGCCAATGGAGAAAACCTTGCAAACTGGGCGCATGGTCCCGTTCGTAGGAAAGCGCCAGATCGAGAAATTCGTTGATCGGATCATTGGCATCGGGGCCCAGGCGCGACAGAATACGCCGCCGTCCACCACCCGCGCCCAGCAGCTCGGCGTACAATTCAAACGGCGGGACGAAATCGACCTTGGCCAGCAGCCCGGCCAGCGCCTGATACGCCGGATCCTGCGGCCGGGCCCGCAGGGCAGCCCACAAGCCGCCTTCACGACCATGGGCCAGTTCAAACAGTTGCTCATCATTCCAGCCAATCAAAGGTCCCTTCAGAACCACGGCCAGGTTCAGATCGTCTTCCGGCAGCAGCAGGAAATTACCCAGGGCGGCCAGGTCCATCACCGCCAATTGTTCCATCAAAACCATGCGGTCCACGCCGGCCACGGGAATGCCCTTGCGTTTCAGGGCCCGCACCATGGCCTCGACAAAATTTGCCCGGCGCTGCACCAGGATCAGGATATCGCCGGGCCCGAGGGGCCGGCCCTTGGCCTCCAGCATCTCGCCGCTCTCTAACCACCGCTCGATCTGATCGGCGATGCGACCGGCCAGCCGGGCCACGGGAGTTCGCTGATATTGCTGTGTGACCGGCGGGACCCAGGCGGTCTGTTCCTCGCCCAGCAACTCGGTCGGCAATTCGGTCGGCCAAATTTCCACCAGACCGGCGTCGGTGGACCGGTTTGGGATGTGACGAACATTGTCCACGTCGTCGAAGTTGAGGCCGTCGCGCGCTTCCGGTTCGGCGAATATGGCATCGACAGCCTGCAGCACGGCTGGGGTAGAGCGGAATGAAAGGGCCAGTTCCACCGGTTGCCAGCGCCGCTTGGCGGCACCGACCCGGGCCGCGAAATGATGCCGCATGGCCTGAAACGCCGCCGGATCGGCACGTTGAAAACTGTAGATGGATTGTTTCACATCACCGACCGCGAACAGAGTCCGGCCCATGGCTAACGGGCTGTCGTCGGCATCTTCAAAGGCTCCTTCGCCGGCAAAAAATTCGTCGGCCAGGGTACGCACCACTTGCCATTGCTCCGGGTTGGTATCCTGCGCCTCGTCAATCAGAATATGGTCCAGACCACCGTCCAGTTTGTACAATACCCACTCGGTGCTGGTGCCTCCCGATAGCAGCTCGCCGGAGCGCAGCACCAGATCATCATAATCCAAAAGCGCCAGGCGCTGTTTTTCCGCCCCATAAGCTGTGATCAACCGCGCGCCCAAGGCCAAAAGTTTCTCCGTCGCATCCGCGATGCGGGCGGCATTGCGGCGCAGGCGGATTGCGTTCAGGCGGGCGGTCTCCGCCTCGATCACGGCCAGACCCCCCGGTGCATCGGCCATGGTATTCTTGGTCAGAGGTTTGGCATAGGCCTTGCCCCGCCCCCGCTCGGTGAAAAAGGCGCCCAGATAGGCGTCAAAATTACCTGTTCTGTCGATGGGTGCGGCCAGCCAGTCAATAATGGTCTGGCCATGGCGGCTTTCATTCTTGCCGCCCAGCACCATGAATTCCGCGATATCGCTCAACCCCGGTCCATCAAGATTATCTTCCGCCACGGCGGCGGTCAGAATGCCAGCTTCGTCCTCCTCCGGCGCCAGATCCAAGGCACGGCGGACATCGCCGATCAATCCATCCAGGCCATGGGGTCGGTTCAGCAATCGTTGCAGGCGGCCCCGATCCGCCGATAGATCGGCCATCAGTTTGCCGAACGTCTCCTGATCCACCAGAGCCATTAACGCCGCCGTCAGGGGTTCCTCTGCCTCCGCATCCTGTTCCAACACCTCCCGCAGGGCGGTTGCCAGGACGTCGGCCGCCTGGCGTTCATCCATGACCTGGAAATGCGGCGCCAGGCGGGCCTCAAGGGGAAAGCGCCGCAACAGCGCCTCGCAAAAGGAATGAATGGTCTGCACTTTCAGGCCGCCGGGGGTATCCAGCACCCGGGCAAAGAGACGCCGGGCCAAATCCATGGTCCGGGCCTCGAACGACAGGCCGGTCAGATCCACCAGGGCCTGGCCCAACTCCCCCTCGCCGGCCACGGCCCAGGCGCCCAGGCGATCATGCAGGCGGTTGGCCATTTCCGCCGCCGCCGCCTTGGTAAAGGTCAGGCATAATATGCGTTCGGGCGGGCAGTCGGTCAGCAACAGCCGCAGGACACGGTCCGTCAGAACATGGGTCTTGCCCGTACCGGCGGACGCCGTGACCCAGGCGGAAAGGCCGGGATCGGCGGCCAGGCGCTGACGGTCCGTGGCGCGCATGGCCTTAATAATCCCCCGGTCCGCCGGCGGACCATTCCTTGATCCGGGCCAAGTGATCATAATCGGAAAAGCGCGGCGCGATTGCCGGGCGGGGCCGGGCCAGATAGGCGGTGTGCGGATCGTCGAACTTGGCGATCAGCTCGGCCAGGCCCTGTTGCGCTTCCCGCGCCAGGTCACCGCCATGGGTTTTGATATCCTTTATTTGCCCCGGTTCCCGGCCGCCGGATACCCGCCAATAACTCAACCGGGACACCTCCCCCCCCGGCACATGGGCAAAGCCGCCCGCCATCGCGATGGCTGCTTCCAATGGCAATTGCGGCGCCTCGCCGCGCAGCAGTTCAGCCTCGCTCGGCGTTACCCCGGTTTTGTAGTCGATAATCCCCAGGCTGCCATCGGGCAAACGGTCGATGCGATCGGCAATGCCGGTCAGGATGAATGCGCCGCCTGGTCCTTGCAGCGTCATTTGTCCCTTGGCCTCGGTCGCGAGGGGCAGGGTGGCGGGACGCCGGGCGGCTTCCTGCTCCAGAAACCAGGCCGCGATACGTTGAAAGCGCGGCCACCAAAACGCCCGCACGCCAGGCCGCTGCAGCAACTCGCCGAACGCCGCCCGGCCTTGCTGCAATAACAACTGTTCTGCTTGCGGCGGCAGCTCATTCGGGTAGGCGGCAGCAAACGTTTCCAGCGCCTTGTGCACCGCGTTACCGTAGTCCGCCGCGCCGGGATCGGCGGCGATGGGGTCCAGAGCGCGTAGTTTCAAAACATGTCGGGCATAAACGGCATAGGGATCCCGGATCCAGGTTTCCACCTGGGTCACCGACAGCCGCCGGGGCCGCGCCGCCAGCGGGGGGCGGCATTCGGGCGCCTCGATGGGTCGCGGCGTTCCGGCTTCGTCCAATTGCGCATGCCAACCGCGCACAGCATGGGGTGTCGCCTGATCAAGGGTCAGGCCCGTGGCGGCCAGGACCTGTTCCAACCGCAGCAGCCAGCGCGAGGGCACGGTCGGGGTGCCTTCCACCTTGGCGGCGCGGGTCAGGATAACCTCCCCGCCGCTGGCGGCCTGGGCAAAATCATGGGCCGCCAGGCCTATGCGCCGTTCCGGCGCGGGCAGACCAAGTTTCGCTGCCATGGGCCGGCTTAACCAGGCGTCGGCCTCCGCCGTGCCTGGCCAGGTGCCTTCGTTCAAGCCCCCCAACAGCACCAGATCGGCCTGTTGCAGGCGGGCTTCCAACGGACCCCAGATATGCAGACGGGGATGCAGGCCGTAGGTCGGCCGGACCGACTGACCCACCATCAGGCTGTTCAACAATGTGGCATAGCCGGTCCCCGCCATGACGGGCAGGCCCCCGGCGGCGGCCAGCAGATCGGCGACAAACCGCATGGCGGCTTCACCCGCCTCCCCGGCCCAAAGATGGCATTGACCGTCGGAATCGGTGGCCAGCCATTCGGCAAAGCGTATATGGGCTGTCAGCAGATCGATCAATGCCGCTTCAGCGCTTTGACACAATTCCAACGCCTGTGCGCCCTGGGTCGATAGTTCACCGAGCAAGGTTCGGGCTTGAATGGAATCTTCCCGGGCGGCGGCCAGGGCGGCGGCAAGGCCATCGAAACCCGGGGCCGGGCGGGGCCCGCGCAGGGCCAGGCGGTCCAGATCCCGCGCGGCGGCGCGTAAGGCGCCGGCGGGCAGCCCGCCAAGGGCCAGAGGGTGTTTCAGGGTCGCCAAAAGATCCACCGGGTCCAGGGCGCTGGCCAGCATCTCCGCCGTCAGGCGCAAAAACGACCCCGGCGGCGTGGCGACCAAGGGCAATCCGGCGCTGTCATCCACCGCGATATCCCATCGCTTCAACTCCGCCCCGACCCGGCGCGCCAGACCCCGGTCGGGCGTAACCAGGGCGGCGGTGCGGCCCGGTGTCTCCAGGGACCGGCGCATGCATAGAGCGATGACGCCGGCCTCTTCGATAGGATCGGCGCAATCGATCCTTGTCAGGCCCGCCGCGGCCGCCGGCGCCAGCGCCGGCAGATGCCGCCATTGTTCAGTGGTTTCCGTGGGCCGCAGGGTTTCGCGCAGCAAAGCCTGGCGCGGGCTTTCCCCGATTTCGTCGATTTCGTCGGTTTCGTGTCGCCAGGGCGCAACCTGGGCCCGCTCCACGCCAATCCGCCGCAGCAATTGCGCCAGACCGAATTGTGCATGACTTTGATCCACCGCCGCCCAGGTCGTCTCGTCGGAATGCTGGTCCAAACCGGGCAGCACCACGGCGCCATTGTCCAGATGAGCGACCACGGCGATCAACCGGGCCGTCGCCGGGATGGAGCCGGTGGAGCCGGCGATAACCACAGGATCGGCAGGCGGCGACTGGCGCCAGCGATCCGCCTGGGCCCACAGCACGGCATTTCGCCGCTCGCTCGGGTCGAGACAACCTTCCGCCGCCAGCAAGTCGGTCCAGGGCGCGGCCAGCAGATTGAGGAACTCCAACGTCTCCTGCCAATGGGCCGCCAGATCGTCGGGCACCAGATCTTCCAGGGCGGACAGGGGTACATCTTCGGTTTGCAACCGATCCAAAAGTTGCGCCAGCTCGCCAGCCAGGGGCGCGGCCTGGGTCGGGTCGATGGCACGATTTCGGGCAATCAGATGCAGCAGCAAAAGTTGCCGGCGCAGGGCGGTGATCGCGGGCGGCAGAGCCAACAGGTCATCGCCGTGCAGCGGGTCCAGCAACAATTCTTCTTCGTCCACGTCGCCGATCGCCTGCATGCGCGGCAGCAGCATGGCGCGGCCGCCGGTATGCCGCAAAAAGCCGTCCCGTACGGCCCGAATGCCGCGCCGGGTCGGCAGCAACAGGGTCAGGCGGGGCAGCTCCAGCGGGTCGGCGCCGTGGCGCTCCAATAATCCCGCCACCAGTTGATCGGCAAAGCCCGACCCGGGCGCAATGGTGAAGATGTTGGGGCCGGATACCATGGCGCTATTCCCCCAGGGCGCGTTCAGCCGCCGCCAGACCTTCGGGTCGGTTCAATTCCATCCACCCGCCGTCGTGGCGCAGGCCGAACAGCCGATTGTGTTCGGCGGCCCGGTCGTAAATAAAATTCAGGGAAAACGGACCGTCGGGGCAATCCTTGAACAGACCGGGTTTGAGGATTTGAATGCCCGTATGGACAAAAGGCGCCACTTCCCGCTCGGGACGGCGGCGCAATTGCCCATCATCCAGCATGATGTAATCGCCGATGCCGCCATAGCCCGTGGCATTGACAGTGGGCTGCATCAATAACAAGGCGTCCATGCCGCCGGGATGGAAGCGAGCCGCCATGGCCTGCAGGGTGCTGCCCACGCCATCGAACCACAACACATCACCGTTGATGACTAAAAATGGCGCCGCGCCCAACAACGGCAAGGCCTTGGCCACCCCGCCACCGGTTTCCAACAGCGCCTCGGTCTCATCGGAATATTCGATACTAAGGCCGGCGGGGGCCTTGGCGGCCAGATGTTGGCGCAGCAAATCGGCCTCGTGATGCAGATTGATCACCGCCCGTTTCACGCCGGCCTCCGCCAGGCGGTTCAGACCCCAGTCAATGATGGCCCGCCCGCCGACCCGCAGCAGGGGTTTCGGCAGCTCCGTGGTCAGGGCGCCCATACGCCGGCCCAAACCGGCGGCCAGGATCATCGCGGTTTGTGGTATCTCCACTGGCTATTCAACCCGAAACGGAAAGGAATCAGCTAGCGAATAGTGCTGCCTGTGGTGCCGGGGGACAAGGGTGGAATTGACCGCCCTATCGTTTGCCCTATTGCGCCGCCGCTCGAATTTGCTTCTGGTAGTACTGGAAAGCCTTGATATTGGACGAAACCAGCAAAACCCAGCCGGCCAGACCATAAGTCGCCGCCAGAGCGATTGAAATCGGCCAGGAGGCCGGCAATGTCGTGCCCATGAACATCAATGTCAGCGGCACCACCACGGTTACCGACGTGGTCAGCAGATAGACAATACCAAGCATCACCCGTGCCCGGTTGCGGCCCACATAGGCGTAATACCAGACCAGGATCAGCAACACAGAAAAGAACATGCCGATGACATAGGCGTAATTAATCTCGCCCCGTTCCAGACCGACAGGCAACCCATCGGTCATCAATCGGCGCATGTTGACCAGGGGAATTGCGACGACCAGGGATAAAACCGCGAACATCACGCGGCGGCCCCAAATTTCGGCCTGTGTCATGGTTGGTGATAAACTCTTATCTTCGCAAACTGTATTCATATTACAACTCTAACAAATCCAGTACCTTAACCGGGACACGGTACCTCATACTTAATGGCCATTCCTACACTGGAACTGTTAAACAAAGTGTGATGGCCATCACTTTCCAGGGGCCTCCCAACGAAGGACTTCCGCTTTGACCATACCTTCCCAAATCCAAGCCCGGCGAATTTTGGTCACGGGCGCGGCTAGCGGCATCGGCGCCGCCCTTTGCCGTCGCCTGGCGGCGCCGGATATGATGTTGTTCATCCATACCCGGGCCAATCGAGAGGGCGCCGAAGCGGTGGCCGAGGCGGTCGCGGCCAAGGGCGGGGCAAGCCATATTCTGCTTGGCGATTTGGCGGAGGGTCATGTTGCCGCTGATCTGATCGCCGATATCAGCCAACAAGGCGGTCTCGACGCCATGGTTGCCAATGCCGGATTTGCCGACAAGACACCCCTGGCGGAACTGGATGATGGGGCCTTGAACCACAGCCATGCCGCCATGCCCGGCGCCTTCCACCGTTTGTGCCGGGCCGCCGTGCCCCTGTTACGGGCGGCGGTCACCGACGGACGGGTGGGCCGGGTCATCGCGGTCTCGTCTTTCGTCGCCCACCGATTCCAGCTTGACGGCGTGTCCATGCCGGCGAGTGCCGCCGCCAAGGCCTCGTTGGAAGCCCTGGCCCGGGCCCTGGCCGTTGATCTGGCATCCGACGGCATCACCGTGAATTGCGTCGCGCCCGGTTATATCCAAAAAGATCCCGGCGCCCATGCCGCGCTGGGGTCCGGAAATCTTGACCGCGCCCAGGCCCGCATCCCCCTGGGCCGTGTCGGCCAGCCTGACGAGATTGCCGCGCTTATTGAATTCCTGCTGACGCCTGCGGCCGGCTACATCACCGGGCAAACCATCCACGCAGACGGCGGCCTGGGCCTTTGAATTTCAGGATTGAAAGACCGCTGGGATATTGAGTTGATAGGCAGCCACGAACCGATCAAGGCCTCGTGAACGTATGTGATTGGCGTTGCCGTTGGGGAAAGGTCAAATTCACCAACGTATTCACAATAACTGACCTGGAGGCCTTCCCTATGTCGAACCCGACCGCAAAAATGAAAATCATCCTTGGCTCTGTCGCCATCGCCGCGATGACAGCCACGGCAACCCTGCCAAGCGCCATGGCCGCATGCGCGCCGAAGAAAGCCTGCAACCCCTGCGCTGCGAAAAAAGGCTGCGGCGGCTGCAATCCCTGCGCCGCGAAAAAGGGCTGTGGCGGCTGCAACCCCTGTGCCGCCAAAAAAGGCTGCGGCGGCTGCAATCCCTGTGCCGCGAAGAAAAAGAACTAGGTCCGACCGACCTTAGTACGACACCAACCCCGCCGCGCCAGACTGGCGCGGCGGGGTTTTTTCTTGTCGACGCAAGAGCCGTCAACCGTTTGTTATTGGTGCCGCGCGCCCGTCGGGAAAAGCCAAATCTTGCGGCTTGGGCGCTTTTTCGACAAAATACCCTATCCCGAACATACAAATTCGTTCGTTCATGCCCCGAATTTGAGAGCTATCAGTGAGGTTCCAGCGTGTCTATCAGCAAAAAAGCAACAGAAAGTCGTGATGCAGAGGTCGATGTCAAATATGATGCCGTGATTGTCGGTGCCGGTTTCGCCGGTATGTATATGCTGCACCGCCTTCGCGGCCAGGGCCTTTCGGCGCGGGTATTTGAAGCAGGTACCGGCGTCGGCGGCACCTGGTATTGGAACCGCTATCCGGGCGCGCGCTGTGACATCATGAGCATGCAGTATTCCTATTCCTTCTCGGAAGAGCTGGATCAGGAATGGAACTGGTCGGAGAAATATTCTCCACAACCCGATATTCTTGCCTATGCCGAACATGTCGCGGAGCGGTTTGATCTGCGTAAGGATATCCGCTTCAACACCCGCGTGACCGCCGCCACGTTTGATGAAGAGGCCAAACGCTGGCAGGTCGAGACCGACCAGGGTGATGTGATAAGCGCGCAATTCTGCATCATGGCCGTGGGCTGCCTGTCATCGGCGAACATGCCGGATTTCGAAGGTATCGACGACTTCGAGGGCCCCGTTTATCACACCGGCCATTGGCCCCATGAAGAGGTCGACTTTACCGGCCAGCGGGTCGGCGTCATAGGAACCGGATCGTCGGCCATTCAGTCCATTCCGATTATCGCGCAACAGGCCGCGGAATTGACCGTCTTTCAACGGACGCCGAACTATTCCGTTCCGGCCTGGAACGAAATGATGGACCCGGATGAAGAACGGGCGGTCAAGGCGGAATATCCGGCTTTACGGGAAAAGATGCGCTCCCGGCCCACCGGATTCTATTTCGAATTCAACACGCAGCCGGCGCTGGACGCGACGCCGGAAGAGCGTGAAGGTCAATACGAGACGTTTTGGTCCCGGGGCGGCCTGCCGTTTCTTGGAGCGTATGGCGATTTGCTGTTCGAAAAGGAGGCGAATGACACCATCGCCGAATTCGGCCGGCGAAAAATCCGCGATGTTGTGGATGATCCCGCCACGGCCGATCTGCTATGCCCCGATGACATCTTCGGCGGCAAGCGCCTATGCGTCGATAGCGGCTATTTCGAGACCTACAATTTGCCGCACGTTTCCCTGGTCGATATTTCCGAGCGGCCCATCGAACGCCTCACCAAGCAAGGCATCGTGGCCAACGGCACCGAATATCCAGTGGATGCCATCGTCTGTGCCACCGGTTTCGCGGCCATGACCGGATCATTTGACAATATCAGGATTACCGGCCGGAATGGTCTGGCCTTGACTGAAAAATGGCGGGCCGGTCCGCGGACCTATCTGGGCCTGTCAACGGCCGGCTTTCCGAACATGTTCATGATCACCGGACCCGGCAGTCCCTCCGTGCTGGCCAGCATGATCCAGGCCATCGAGCAGCACGTGGACTGGATGTCCGATTGTATCAGCCATATGCGTGACATCGGCGCCCAAACCATCGAGGCGGAGGTTAATTACGAGGACGACTGGGTGGAGCATGTGAACGAGGTCGCGAAGATCTCGCTGCGGTCCACTTCCTCTTCCTGGTACCTGGGCGCCAACGTGCCTGGCCGACCGCGTGTTTTCATGCCCTACATCGGCGGCTTTCCCATCTATGTGGACAAGTGCAACGAGGTCATGACGAAGGGCTTCGAAGGTTTCACCCTGGACGGCACCAAGAACAGCGATGCGCAGCCACGTGTGCACCTGACCGAGCGGTGGCGCGTACCGGTGGACACGGATGTCATCTCGCCCGCCGCCATCGCCGCGAAACGGGTACCGATTGTCTGATATTTGGCTTCGGGTCATCCACCGCCCATTCTTGGAAAATGGCGAATACTAACTTTAGTGGATTTTACGTGATCCGATGAATGACGCTTTGTTGCCGCGGGCGTTTTGCTCGGCCTCGCCGGGAGCAGCGGTTGATGGTAAGACGCGGCATAATCACGGTCGATTGCGTATGCGAAACCTGGCCGGTTAAGCCCGGGAACGAGTGGGACAGTAGTTGATATGAAGACTAGTTCGGACGCAATCGTAAAGGATTTGGTATTGGTCGGTGGCGGCCATAGCCACGTCATTGTCCTGAAAAAATTTGCCATGAACCCATTGCCGGGCGTGCGCCTGACGGTCATCGCCCGTGATGTGCACACGCCTTATTCAGGCATGTTGCCGGGATATGTAGCTGGTCATTATGATTTCGACGAGGTGCATATCGATTTGCGGCCGCTGTGCCAGTTCGCCGGCGCCCGGCTGTATAACGACACGGCGGTCAAAATCGACACCCAGGCGAAACGGGTGATCTGCCACGGGCGCCCCGCCGTTCCTTATGATGTGCTGTCCATCAATATCGGCTCCACACCCAGTTTCAATGACATCGCCGGGGCGGCGGATTACACGACACCGGTTAAGCCGATCAACAATTTCATCGATCGCTGGGATAGCCTGGTCGCGCGTGTCCTGAACAGCCCCGGACAGCATCGTATAGGGGTGGTCGGGGCCGGTGCCGGGGGCATGGAGCTGCTGCTGGCCGCGCAACACCGACTGGGAAATTTGCTGGCCGAGAGAGGGCAAAGCGCGGATGGCCTGGAGTTCCATCTGATCTCGCGTTCCGACCGAATTCTGCCTGATTTTGGCCAAGCTGTCGGGCGACGGTTTGAGCGCCGTCTAAGGGCGCGCGGGGTTCACGTGCATGACCATGCCGAGGCGACCGAGGTCGCGCCGGGGCGGCTATCGGTGACGGGCGGCAAGACCATCGCGTTGGATGAGATCCTGTGGGTGACGGCGGCGAGCGCACCGTCGTGGTTGGCTGACTCCGGACTTGACGTGGATGACGCCGGCTTCATCCAGGTACGCGATACCCTGCAGTCAACATCCCATGATGATATATTCGCCGCCGGGGATATCGCCGCCGTGGTCAATCACCCCCGGCCGAAGGCCGGTGTTTTCGCGGTGCGTCAAGGTCCCCCGCTGAATGACAATTTGCGACGGGTTTTGCTCTCTCAGCCGGCCCGGCCTTTTTCGCCACAAGAAAACTTCCTGGTGCTGATTACCACGGGCGACAAAAATGCCGTGGCGGCAAAATGGGGCTGGACGGCGGAAGGCCGCTGGGTTTGGCGATGGAAGGACTGGATCGATCGCCGTTTTATGCGGAAATTCAACGAACTGCCCGAAATGGCCAAAGAGGCCACCGCCGCACTCAATCCGGGCCTGGCTGACAAGGCTACCCTGAGCGATATCTCCGCCATCGCCATGCGCTGCGGCGGCTGCGGCGCAAAAGTGGGCGCCGATGTCCTAAATCGTGCGCTTTCAGAGCTGGAACCAGTGCCGAACGAGGATGTACTGATTGGACTGCATTCGCCTGACGATGCCGCCGTGGTGCAAATCCCTGAGGGCAAGGTGGCGGTGCACACCGTGGATTATTTCCGCGCCTTCATTGATGATGCCTATGTCTTTGGCCAGGTCGCCGCCAACCACGCCCTTAGCGATATTTTCGCCATGGGGGCGGAGGCGCAATCCGCCTTGGCCATTGCCACCGTGCCATTTGGATTGGAAGCCAAGGTCGAGGCTTCGCTGCGCGAAATGATGACCGGCGCGATGGAGGTCCTGAATGACGCGGGCGCGACATTGGTCGGCGGCCATACCAGCGAAGGGCCGGAATTGGCGCTGGGATTTTCCGTCAACGGCCTGGCGGATCGCGATACCATTCTGCGCAAGGGCGGCATGGCGCCGGGCGACGTTCTGATCCTGACCAAACCGCTGGGCACAGGCACCTTGTTCGCCGCCGACATGCAGCAGAAAGCCAAGGGGCGGTGGATCGAAAACGCGCTGAAATCCATGGTGCAATCGAACCGCCTGGCCGCCCAATGTCTTTTCAGCCATGGCGCCAGCGCCTGTACCGATGTAACCGGGTTTGGCCTATTGGGCCATGCGGTCGAAATGACCAAGGCCTCGAACGTCGATGTTGAATTCGACATGGCGGCCCTGCCCATCATGGACGGCGCCTTGGATACGGTGCGCCTCGGTATTCTCAGTTCTCTACAGCCCGCGAATGTGAGGCTGCGCCGGGCCATCCGTAACATGGCGGCCGCCCGGGAAAACGAACGCTATCCTTTGCTGTTCGACCCGCAAACCTCCGGTGGCCTGCTGGCCAGCATTCAGCCGGAAGCGGCGGCGGCCTGCCTACAGGAGCTGCATGATTTGGGCTATGAACATGCGGCGATTGTCGGCCGGGTTCATGAAGAGACCGACCATCTGGAACCGATCACCCTTGTCGCGTGACTGATTGGACAATATTCGCCAACGCGGTTTGTTCCTGGGCCGGGCAAAACAAGGGTGCGAGTTTCCGGCCGTGTTGCGCCAATGAACCTAAGAATGCCGGTTCCGCTTCCGCGCGCCGCAGCATTTCAGCCAGCGCCACTTCATCGCCAACCAGATAGTAGCCGGGATAGTCGGGGCCCAATAGGCCGACATTGCCGGCGATGTCGCTGGCAATTATCGGTACGCCCGCGACGATGGCTTCCGAGACCACGTTGGCGCCCCCTTCCTGAAGCGAGCTGATGACCATGGCATGGGACTTGGCGAATTCCCTACGGACCCGCCAGCCCGGCACCGAACCGCGCCAGAAGTACCGCGGGTTCGCCGCCATTTCCGCCTTGGCGCGGGCGGCGAACTTGGCGCTGTGCGCACCGCCCAGATGGTTCACCCGCAATCTTGAGGCATCGGGCAGCAACCGGGCCGCCAGCGCGGTGCGGAATGGGTCTTTTTCGGCCCGCAGATGACCGATCACACAGACATCAAAGTTCCGCTTCGCGGGCCGCCGGGGCGCCGGCAGCGGCGGGGCGGACTGGCGGACGACATGCAGTTTTTCGTGCAGCGGCGGCGGCAATTCCCTGGCAATCAAATCATGCAGACAGATCAGCCCATCCGCCATGGTCATTGTCGCCAGTGTCGCGGCGCGTTCCGTCTTGAGGAAAGTATTGACGTCCGTGCCGCCCAGGCCGACCAACAAAGGACCGTTAGGCACCTGTTCCCGATACAGTTGTGCCGCCGCCGCGCTGTGCCGGGCGTGCAGGGCGATCAACAGATCCGTTGCCCGGCCATCATATTCCGTGTCGATGCGGACTCGGTGACCGGATCGACGCAACAGCCGCGCCCAGCGCTCGGCGGTCGTCCGGTTACCATTTTTCGATTGTTTGCCGGCGGGGGTGATTAGGCTAATCTTCACGCATTCATTCCAGTTCAGGGACCCTACATGACCCATCCAGTCAGTACCGCACATTTGATCGCCAACATGCAAGACGCCCGTGACCGGACATTAGAGCTGGTCCATGACCTTGACGACCAGCAAATCATGGGTCCGAAAATTCGCACGGTGAACCCCCTGAAATGGGAGATCGGCCACACCGCGCATTTCTACGAGTTCTTCATTCTGCGTCAACTTTACGGCTACGACAGCGTCATTGGCGACAGGGCGGATCAGCTCTACGATTCCATCAACATTCACCACGATGTCAGGTGGGATCTACCGTTGCCAAATCGTGAGGAGACCCTTGCCTACATGCAGACAGTGCTGGACCGCCTCGGCGAACGACTGGACGGTGGCATGGCCACGGAACAGGATAGCTTTATCTATCAATTCGGCATCTTTCACGAGGACATGCACACGGAAGCCTTTCTTTGGGCCCGCCAGAACCTGGCCTATCCGACGCCGACCCTCGCCGTCGCGGCAGATGTCACCGCTGAACGGTCGGCAGGTCGTCATCAGGGCTGGGCATCGGTGCCCGGAGGGACCTTTACCATGGGCGCGAAAAAATCGGCGCCGTTCATGTTCGATAACGAAAAATGGGCCCACGAAGTTGTCATTGCGCCATTTGAAATATCGAAAGCGGCCGTAAGCAATGGCGAATTCCAGGCTTTCGTCGATGACGGCGGCTATGAAAATGAAAAATTCTGGGGGGCGGACGGCTGGCGTTGGCGTCAGGAGGTCAAGGCGGAGCACCCTGTCTATTGGCAGCCCGACGGACCAGGCAAATGGGTGGTCAGACGGTTCGACCGCACCTTCCCCCTGCCGGCTGACGAGGCTGTCATTCATGTCAATTGGTACGAAGCCAACGCCTATTGCAACTGGGCCGGCCAGCGCTTGCCAAGTGAAGCGGAATGGGAAGCCGCTGCCCTGGGGGAGGCCGGTTCCGATGGCAGGCTGGCTACCGTGAAGCGGCGCTATCCCTGGGGTGACACAGCGCCCGATCCCGACCACGCGAACCTGGACGGCCGTGGATTGGGGCCCGTGGATGTGGCGGCATTGGCGGCCGGCGACAGTGCCTTCGGCTGCCGTCAAATGCTGGGAAACGTCTGGGAATGGACGGCCGACACATTCGGCCCCTTTGCCGAATTTTCGGCCGATGCCTACAAGGAATACTCGGCCATGCTGTTTGGCGACACCAAGGTGATGCGCGGTGGCGCGTGGACCACGCGAAGCCGCATGATCCACGGTACCTATCGTAATTTTTTCGGACCTGAACGCCGCGACGTATTCGTCGGCTTCCGGACCTGTCGCAAAGGCGGCCCCGCCTGACGGAGAATTTTAATCAACCACAACAAAAATGGGCGCCCAACCAGGCGCCCATTTCGTTTCGTGCATTGACGGTGTTATTGGCGCCGTTATTGCGCGGCGGAGGCGCCTTGCTGTTTCAATTGCATTTCCGTCTCGTCCATGGCGCGGGTGAAACGATCGAACATTTCGTCGATTTCCTCCGCCGAGATGATCAAGGGCGGGCAGAAACCAAGGATATCGCCCGGCATGGCGCGGGTGATCAGACCATGTTCCTGGGCCGCATTCTGGATCAGGGCGCCGACCTTTTGGGCCGGGTCATAGGACCGCTTGGTCTCCTTGTCGGCGACAATTTCCACGGCGCCAATCAGGCCGATGCCGCGGGCCTGACCGACCAGAGCATGTTCACCCAATTTGGCGATACGGTTCTGGAACTGGGGCGCGATGGCCCTGATGTGGCCGATAATATCCCGCTCCTGCATCAGTTGTTGTGCCCGCAGGGCGACCGCCGCGCAGGCCGGATGGGCGGAATAGGTATAGCCGTGGCCGAACAGGCCGAGTTTCTCGGAATTGCCGCGCAGGCCCTGATAAATTTCCTCGCTGATCATCACGGCGGAGATCGGCAGATAAGCCGATGACAGCGCCTTGGCGCAGGTCAGAATGTCGGGCTGGATACCGAAGGTCTGGCTGCCCCACATGTTGCCGGTGCGGCCGAAACCGCAGATCACTTCATCGGCGATCATCAGCACTTCGTATTTTTTCAAGACCGCCTGGATCTTCTCGAAATAGCCCTTCGGCGGCAGGATAACGCCGCCCGCCCCCATCACCGGTTCGGCGATAAAGGCCGCCACGGTTTCGGGACCTTCTTCAAGGATCATGTCTTCCAGGGCTTGGGCGCAGCGGGTGGCGAAATCTTCTTCCGACTCGCCGTCTTCGGCACCCCGGTAATAATCTGGCGTCATGGTGTGACGGACAAAATCCAGGGGCAGGTCGAAATCCGCCTGGGCATAAGGCAGACCCGTCAGGCTGCCGGCGGCCACGGTAACGCCATGATAGCCGCGCAGGCGGGAGATGAATTTCTTTTTCTTCGGCTTGCCGCGGGCGTTGTTGAAATACCAGACCATTTTGACAGCGGAATCGTTGGCTTCCGAGCCGGAGTTGGCAAAGAATACCTTGGAGAATTCGACCGGCGCAATTTCCTTCAACATTTCCGCCAGATCAATCGCCGGATGCACCGACTTGCCGGCAAAGCCATGGTAATAAGGCAGGGTCCGGAGCTGTTCCGTCGCGGCCTCCACCAGCTCTTCCTCCGCAAATCCAAACGAGGCGCACCACAGGCCGGCCAACCCTTCGATATATTCCTTGCCGCTTTCATCCGTGACATAGACGCCGCGGCCCTTGGTGACGATCTGCGGACCGGTAACCTCGTGGGTCGCCAGGTTGGTGTAGGGATGGAGATAATGGGCGATATCCCGGCTGGCGGGTGAGTTGCCGCGATCGGTCATGAGCTGGTTTCCTTTTCTGGCGCAATGCCTGCACTTGCTGAATTGGGTTGTAGCCATTTCACGCTTTCTTGCCCCTTGAGTCAAAGCGAATGGCGGATATTTCGAGGATTCTTCGTCCTACCTGTATCATGACACCAAGGGTAAACTGCCAGGTCTTATCAAGGGAGTATCATCATGCATCTGGATGCGGCGGCGGCGGATCGGACCTTTAGGGAGGAAGTCCAGGATTTTCTGGACGATCACCTGACGCCGGAGCTGCGCCAGGCGGGCCGGCGCACCATGGGTATTTGCAGCCCCCACGAGGCCAGTCAGGCCTGGCAAAAGATCCTGTATGCCAAGGGTTGGGCCGCGCCCAGCTGGCCGGTGGAACATGGCGGAACCGGATGGACGCCGATGCAGCGGCATATTTTCGGTACTGAACTTAATCTGGCCGATGCGCCGATGTTGGCGCCCATGGGTCTGGATATGGTTGGCCCGGCCATCATGGGCCACGGCAGCGCGGAACAGAAAGACTTCTACCTGCCGCGGATCCTGGCGGCGGAGGACAGCTGGTGTCAGGGCTATTCCGAGCCGGGCTCCGGTTCGGACCTGGCCTCACTGCAATGTCGGGCGGACAAGGAGGGCGATGACTATATCATCAACGGCTCCAAGATCTGGACCACCCATGCCCAGTACGGCACCCGCATGTTCTGTCTGGTCCGCACCTCTCGTGTGGGCAAGCAGCAGGAAGGCATCTCCTTCATTCTGCTGGAGATGGAGACGCCGGGTATCACGGTGGAGCCGATCATCACCCTGGCCGGCAATCACGAGGTCAACCAGGTCTTTTTCGACAATGTCAGAGTACCCCAAGCCAACCTGGTCGGCGGCGAGAACCAGGGCTGGACCGTGGCGAAATATTTGCTGGAATTCGAACGCGGCGGCCGCGCCTGGGGCGCCAAGCTGCGCGGCGCCCTGGCCGAGCTTCGACGTCTGGCCGCGGCGCGCGGCCTTGACCGGGGTACTTTCGGCCAGCGCCTGGCGGCACTGGCAGTGAATATTCAGGCGGTGGAGTACACCGAGCAGCGGGTCATCGCGGAGTTGGAGGCGACGGGACGCATCGGCCCGGCATCTTCCCTGCTCAAGATCAGTGCCGGCACCACTTTACAGGCGATCAGCGAATTGAGTGTCGAGGCGATTGGACATTATGCCGCCCCCTATCAGCCCCAGGCCCGCGAATGGGGCAGCAACGTCGAACCGGTGGGCAGCGCGGACGAATTGGTCGTCATGGCCCGCTATCTGGATCTGCGGGCCCGCTCCATCGCTGGCGGTTCCAATGAAGTTCAGCGTAATATCATGGCAAAACTGGTTCTGGGTATGTGATACCTTAAACATGCGTATAAAGCGTTATGAGTATGGAGGAGATTGAACCATGGATGTGAATATATCGGCGGCGGATGCGGCCTTTCGCGACGAGGTGCGGGCCTTTTTCGATGACAAGCTGACGCCGGATATGCGCGAAGCCTCCAATCTGACCTCCGGCGTATTCGCCGAGATGGACATTGGCCGCCGCTGGCACAAGGCCTTGTACGAACAGGGCTGGATCGCGCCGGCCTGGCCCGAGGAACACGGCGGCACCGCCTGGTCGCCCATGCAGAAATACATCTACGATTCCGAGGCCGGCGCCTCGGGCGCGCCGCGGCTGTTTTCCATGGGCCTGCGCATGGTCGGTCCCGTGATTATGAAATTCGGCACGGATGCGCAGAAGAATTATTACCTGCCGCGCATATGCTCGGGCGAGGATGTCTGGTGCCAGGGCTATTCGGAGCCAGGATCGGGTTCCGATCTGGCCTCCCTGCAGACCCGCGCGATCATCGATGGCGACGACTATGTGGTCAACGGCACCAAGCTCTGGACCACGGGCGCGCAGTTTGCCGACCGCATGTTCTGCCTGGTCCGCACTTCCACCGAAGGCAAGCAACAGGAAGGCATCTCCTTCATCCTGATCGACATGGACACGCCCGGCATTACCATCGAGCCTATCATTACCCTGGCCGGCGACCACGAGGTCAATCAGGTATTTTTCGATGACGTAAGGGTGCCGGTTTCAAATCGCGTGGGCGAGGAGAATGACGGCTGGACCGTGGCCAAATATCTGTTGGAGTTCGAGCGGGGCGGGGCGGCTTATGCCACCACCCTGGCGGCGGCCCTGGAAAAATTACGCGCCATCGCCGAAGCTGAGGCGAAGGACGGCGGCCGTCTGATCGACGATCCCGCCTTTGCCGCCAAGCTAGCCGCGTTGGAGGTCAAGCAACAGGCGGCCCAGGCCACGGAACACCGCATCATGTCCGACATCGCCCAACGCGGCCGACCCGGTCCCGCCAGTTCCATGATGAAACTGGTCGGCTCGGAAACCAATCAGCTGATTTCCGAATTGGCGGTGGAGGCCACGCAATATTATGCCGCGCCCTTTCAGCCCGAGGCCCGGATGCCCGGTAATAACGCCGAACCCATTGGCCCCGCCGCGTCTGTCCCTGTGATGCCGAAATATCTCAATTTCCGGGCCGCGACCATCTATGCCGGCTCGTCCGAGGTACAGCGCAATATCATCTCTAAACTTGTCTTGGGACTCTGATCAGCCATGCATTTGAACCTGACAGCCGATGATCTGGCCTTTCGCGACGAGGTGCGGGAATTTCTGGCGGAAAATCTGACAGATGAAATGCGCGAGGCCGATCACCTGAACGGCGGCTCCTTCGCGGATTATCCCATCAGCCGCCGCTGGTTCCTCACCGTCTCGAAAAAGGGCTGGGTGGCGCCGTCCTGGCCCGCAGAACACGGCGGTTGCGCCTGGACGCCCATGCAGAAATATATCTACGCCACCGAGGCCGCCAAAGCCGGCACGCCGGCCTACTTCGCCATGGGCATTTCCATGGTCGGGCCGGTGGTCATGCGTTTCGGCACCGATCAGCAGAAGGCGCATTATCTGCCGCGTATCATCTCGGGCGATGATGTCTGGTGCCAGGGCTATTCCGAACCTGGCTCGGGCTCGGACCTGGCATCGTTGCAGACCAGGGCAGTTCCCGACGGCGATGATTATGTGATCAACGGCACGAAAATCTGGACCTCCGGCGCCCATCACGCCAATCACATCTTTTGCCTGGTACGTACGGCGGATACGGAAAAACGCCAGGAAGGCATCAGTTTCCTGCTGTTCCGGACCGATACACCGGGAATAACCATAGAGCCGATCATCAATATCGCCGGTGAACATACCTTCAACCAGGTCTTCTTCGATGACGTGCGGGTGCCGCAATCATGTCGCCTGGGTGACGAGAACGACGGCTGGACCGTGGCCAAATATCTGCTGGAATTCGAACGCGGCGGCAGCGCCTTTGGCGCCACCGTCGCGGCTTCCCTGGCACAGTTGCGCACGGTCGCGGCCGGAAAAAACATGAACGATCCGTTGTTCGCCAACAAGGTGGCGGCGGCCGCGATCAAGCAGCAAGCGGCCGAATTTACCGAGCATCGGATCATCGCCGATATCACCCGGCAAGGTCGGCCCGGCACGGCGTCTTCGATCATGAAGGTCATGGGCTCGGAAACCAATCAAGGGATCACGGAGCTGACGGTCGAGGCCCTGAATTACTACATGGCCCCGTTCCAGCCGGAAGCACGAAAGCCGGGCAGCAACGTCACGCCGATCGCTCCCGCGGAAGGCGTCGCCGCGGTGGCGAAATACCTCCACCTCCGCGCCGCGTCCATCTACAGCGGTTCCAACGAGATCCAGCGCAACATCATGGCCAAGCGGGTTTTGGGGCTTTAGGCGTCACGATCCGGGAAACAGCCATCGACACGGTTCACGATCTCGGCTGGTAGCGGTCCTGCATCCGCCGCCGCGATGCAGTCCGCCAATTCGGCGCGGTTCTTAACGCCCAGCACAACCGTATCGACACCATCCATACTGAGCGCGTAGCGATGTCCCAGAACGGCGGCTGACATACCCAGTTCGGCCGCCAGGGCACGATAGGCGCCGGCGGCATTGAAATCGCGAACTTCCGCATGATCGTCGGGTAAATCCCGGTCAATGGCGTCGGTCAAGGCGCCGGCCTGCACGGCCCGGATGCCCATGACGCCAACATGGTTGGCCTGGGCCGCGGCAATCACCGTGCGGGGTCGGGCCGGCTCGTCGTAGAATTTCAGGGCGCCGGGGGAATCCATGGCATTGGCAATGCATTGCACCACGGACGGTGCCGGGCGCTCGCCCAGCAAACGGATGATGGCGTCGGGATGGCCAATGCCGGTCAGGCCCCAGGCGCCGATCAGACCCTCCGCCACAAGGCTTTCAAAGCAGGGCCGGGCGGTGGCGACAAAATCGCTGTAAGCGGTCATACGGGCGCCAGCATCCGGGTGCTGTTGCATGGGATGGCCGTCGGGCGCCACATTGGAATGCAGAAAAAACAGATCAAGCCGTTCCAATTGCATGCGGGCCAGGCTGTCATGAACCGATTGGCGCAACCGATCCTCGATCTCGGCGGCCGGTGTATTGCCCAGCAGGCATTTCGAGGTGACCCGGACGCCGCCGGGCAATCGCCCTTCGAAGGCTTCGCCCAGCACCAGTTCGGCCTCGCCATTGCCGTAGCGGTACGCCAGATCGATTAGGTCGATGCCGCCATCGACGGCCGCCCGCAGGGTGGCCACGCATTCCGCCCGATCCGTTTGGCCCCACAATTGGCCGAGGCCGCCGCCGCCTAAGGTCAGACGGCTGACCGGCCCCAGGGGGCCAAGATGGCCTAAATCCATGACCTAATTCTGCGCGGGCAGCATTTTGCCCGGATTCATGATGTTGTCCGGGTCGATCGCCATTTTGATGGCGCGCATAATCTCGACCGCATCACCATGTTCTTCGCGCAGGAATTTGCGCTTGCCCAGGCCGATGCCGTGCTCGCCGGTACAGGTGCCGTCCATGTCCAGAGCGCGGCGGATCAGACGGTCGTTGATCTGGTCGGCTTCGTTGAATTCCTCCCGGTTGTTGGGGTCGAGCACGAAACAGAGATGAAAATTGCCGTCGCCCACATGGCCCGATATGGGCGCCGGCACCGAGGCGCCTTCCAGATCCTTACGGGTTTCGGCGATGCATTCGGCCAGGCGCGAGATAGGCACGCAGACATCCGTGGCCCAGATATCGCAACCCGGCCGCATGGCCTTGCAGGCATAGGCCACGTCATGGCGGGCTTGCCACAGGCGGTTGCGGTCCTCCAACTGATCGGACCATTGGAACTCCCCGGCGCCGAAGTCCTCGCCGAAAGCCTTCACCATTTCGATCTGTTCCGCCACGCCTGCGTCGGTGCCGTGAAATTCCATGAACAGGGTCGGTTTCACGGGATGTTCCATGTTGGAATATTTGTTGATGGCGTCGATCTGCACATCGTCCAGCAATTCGATACGGGCAATGGGAATACCCGACTGGATAGTACAGATCACCGTGTCCACCGCGCCCTCGACGCTGTCGAAGGGCACCACGGCGGCGGAGATGTTCTCGGGAATACCGTACAGACGCAGGGTAATCTCGGTGACGATCCCCAAGGTCCCTTCGGAGCCGACGAATAGCCGGGTCAGATCGTAACCGGCGGAGGATTTACGCGCCCGCCGCGCCGTGCGGATGATCTCGCCATTGGGCAGCACCACAGTCAGGGACATGACGTTCTCGCGCATGGTGCCGTAGCGGACCGCATTGGTGCCGCTGGCCCGCGTCCCCGTCATGCCGCCGATGGAGGCATCGGCACCGGGATCGATGGGAAAAAACAGCCCCGTGTCGCGCAGATAGTCGTTCAACTGTTTGCGCCGCACGCCGGGCTGTACCGTGCAGTCCAGATCCTCGGCATGGACCGCCAAAACCTCGTTCATGCCGCCCACATCAATACAAATTCCGCCCCGCGCGGCGTGCACCTGGCCCTCGATGGACGTGCCGGCGCCATAGGGTATGACCGGCGTCCCGGCGGCATGGCAGATGCGCACGATGGCCGCGACTTCCTCTGTCGATTGGGCGAAAGCCACGGCGTCGGGCGCCTCAACCGGGTGCCAGCCTTCATCCTGGCCATGACTGTCGCGCTGGGCCTGGGATGTGGACAGGCGGTCACCCAGCAGGGCCCGCAACTCGTCGATTACCCCAAGAGTGGTTTCACTGGTTGCCAAGCTCATGCTGCCGTCCTTCCGGAAAAGTCATTGCAATTCAATCATCATACCTGCGAATAGCCCGAACCGGCACTGTCGATGCCGCGGCCGACCGGATTTTCAATCCAGCCGAATTCGCCCAGGATCTGCTGGCTGTAGGTCACCCGGCCATTGACCTTGTCCGCCCGTTCGCTGGCCAGCAACAAAGTGGCCCGGGCCATATATTCCGGCGCCTCGCCTCGGGGGTCGTCCATGCCATCGACCAGATGGTGATAGACGGTGCCCGGCGTCGGCACCACTTTCGAGGGCGAAACGCAGGTGATGGAAATATTGCCCTGGGGCGCCACTTCCTCGGCCAGCCCTTGGGTAAACCGCTCCAGCGCCGCCTTGGTAGCGCCATACATAGTGCCGCCACGCGCCGCCGCGTCATAGGGTCCGCGACCGGGTCCAATTGCGGCGCCCGAGCTGATATTGACGACGGCGCCGCCACGGCCGTCTTTTGTCATGTCCTCCAGCACCGCCTTCGACAGCATGAAAGAGCCATGCACATTGACCGCGAAGGCGCGCATCCAGCGGTTGGTGGCGAATTCCGATATGGGCAGAAAATAGCTCAACGCCGCGTTATTGACGAGAATATCGATAGGTCCGAAGGCGGCACGGGTGCCTTCGACCAGGGCCAGGCAATCGCTTTCGCTGGACACATCGGCACAAAACGCCTCGGCCCGCCCACCGGCGTCCCTGATCGCCGCTACCGTGCGGCCGAGTGAACCTTCGAGATCATGGTCGCCTTCATTGAGGGTGCGCGCGGCGCAGGCCACCTGGGCGCCCTCGGACGCGAACAGTTCCGCGATGGCCTGCCCGATGCCCCGACTGGCGCCGGTCACGATGGCTGTCTTACCGTCCAATAAACCCATGGTTCCGTCCCTTATCCCGTATACTTGTCTCGGATCATTTTCGGGGACCACCGTCGGTCTGTCAAACAACGGCCCGCCGGCAGGAGTTGCCGGCGGGCCATTTGGCTCAATGGTGTTGATACCTAGAGCAACCTGCGTTCTTTCGAACGCAGCCAAGTTGCTCTAAACCCTTAGAATAGATCAAATTATCTGCACAAAATTGATTCCAACTTTTTGCAGTTTGATCTAACCGTCAGCCGGGTTTCCGGCCTATGAAGGCGTATCCGAATACCTCGAACTTGCGGGCATTGGGTTCACCACCCGCGCCGCCGAAGGTATCGACCGCCGGGCCGATGCGCACATCTTCAAACCCTGAGTCCTGCATCATTTTCTGCCAGCCTGCACACGGCATGCCACCAGCGATTCAAGCAGTCCAAAGATCGATGTTGCTGATAGCTTCCTCCGGCACCGGTTGTCCGTTGGCGATATCGGCGAATTGCAACACGCCGCCCGGCCGCAGAATGCGCCAGATTTCCGAGAACACGTGCTTCTTGTCAGCGCATAGATTGATCACGCCGTTGGAGATGACCACATCCGCCTGGCCGTCGCCCACGGGGATCTCTTCCAACAGACCTTCACGAAATTCGACCTGGTCCAGGTCCATCGCCTTGGCTGTGGCCCGTGATTTGTCCAGCATCTCCTGGGTCATATCGATGCCGATAACCTGACCCGTGGGGCCAACCTGCTGGGCGGCAACAAAGCAATCAAAGCCGCCGCCCGAGCCGATATCGACGACCCGTTCGCCGGTCTGCAATGGACGCAATGAAAATGGATTGCCGACGCCCGCGAAAGATTCGACGGCGGCATCGGGCATGGCGCCCACCACCGCATCGTCATAGCCCAGGCGTTTCGCCAGCGGCCGGCCCGTATGGAAATGAAACTCTCCATGGGGGTCGAGCGCTACCTCCCGGTACTTATCTTTTACGTCCTCTCGCAGGGCAACGGCATCGACAAGTGTGTCGGTGCTCATAAGTCTTCCCTCCCGTAAATCGACTGCAATAAACATACTTTGGCACACAATCCTTCTGAAACGATAACGGAAAGCCTGTTAGCCATGACAACAGATATAGTCACGACACCCCGTATTCGCAAATCGCCATATTTCGAGGCAACCCTGAAGGCCGGCGCCAGCCAGTTCACGGTCTACAATAATGTCTATCTGCCGTTCGGCTAGGACCGGAAGCGGAATTCAGGTCCACCTGTGCGCCCCCGCGTATTTTTGCCCCTGAAGGCGATCGCGCCGCGACAGTCCACCCGTTATCCTTCGTCGATCCCATTCCTGAGCCCGGACCACGGCCAGATCGACTGCAGCGAAATCGCAAAACCAAATTTGGTGCGCCCGGCAGGACTCGAACCTGCGACCCCTTGATTAGGAATCAAGTGCTCTATCCAGCTGAGCTACGGGCGCCCCAAAGCAGCAAGCGGCATGCCGACCGTCTGGTGGGGGTGAATAGCATGATTGGCTCGGGACTTGGAAGGGGTGAGGCGGCTTGTAGCTTGAGCTTGCAAACGATAAATTGCCTTCAATGAAATTTGCATTTGCCTCACATAATTGCCGAGGAACCGGATATGAGCGCCAATCCATTCGAGACCGACCTGCCGATCACGGCGGCTAACTATCAGGCCCTGTCGCCTTTGAGTTTTCTGGCCAAGGCGGCCTGGACCTATCCTGATTATACCTCCGTCATCGATGGTCAGGCCCGCTATACCTGGGCCCAGACCCAGGCGCGCTGTTTGCGCCTGGCCTCCGCCTTGTCGAAGCAGGGGATTGGCAAGGGCGATACGGTTTCGGTGATGGCGCCGAACGTGACGGCGGCATTCGAGGCGACCTTTGGCGTGCCCATGCAGGGCGCTGTGCTGAATGCCCTGAACTATCGTCTGAACGCGACCGAGATCGCATTTATTCTGGATCATGGGGAATGCAAGCTGCTGATCACCGATACGGAATTCAGCCCCATTATCGAAGCCGCGCTGGAAAAAGTCGCCAACCGGCCCATCGTGATCGATATCGAGGATCCGGCCGGTCCGGGCGGCAAATCCCTGGGCGTTATGAACTATGAAGCCTTCCTGGAAACCGGCGACGAGGATCATCAATGGAGCCCGCCCGGCGACGAGTGGGAGGCCATATCGCTCAACTATACCTCCGGCACCACGGGCAATCCCAAGGGCGTGGTCTACAGCCACCGGGGCACTTATTTGAACGCCGTGGGCAATATCATGTCGTGGCATTTGCCGGCCCACCCCACCTATCTGTGGACCCTGCCCATGTTCCATTGCAACGGCTGGTGCTTCCCCTGGTCCATTACCGCCATCGCCGGCACCCATGTCTGCCTGCGCAACGTGGTGGCCAAGGATATCTATGCCGCCATCGACCAGCACAAGATCACCCACATGTGCGGCGCGCCCATCGTCATGCAGATGATTGCGGGCGCGGCGGAAGATGAAAAATGCGAGCTGCCCCATACCGTCAATATGTTCACCGCCGCCGCGCCGCCACCCGCTGCCGTGTTGGCCGATATGGCGCGCCAGGGCTTCGAGGTCACCCACGTCTACGGCCTGACCGAAGTCTACGGCCCCTGCGTGGTCAGCGCCTGGAAATCGGAATGGAACGAGTTGCCCCTGGACGAACAGGCCCGCCTGAAAGCCAGGCAGGGCGTCCCCTATCAGGTCCAGGAAGGCATGATGGTGGCGGATGCGGAGACCTTGGAGCCGGTCCCAATGGACGGCGAGAGCATGGGCGAGGTGTTCATGCGCGGCAATGTCACCATGAAGGGTTATTTGAAAAACCCAAAGGCCACCACGGAGGCCTTCGAAGGCGGCTGGTTCCATACCGGTGACCTGGGCGTCTGGCATCCGGACGGTTATGTGGAGCTGAAGGACCGTTCCAAGGACATCATCATATCCGGTGGCGAGAATATCTCCTCCATCGAGGTCGAGGATACGCTGTATGCCAATACCAAGATCGCCGCCGTCGCCGTGGTCGCCACGCCGTCGGAAAAATGGGGCGAGACGCCCACTGCGTTCATCGAGCTGAAACCGGGCGAAGAGGCCACGGCGGAGGAAATCATCGCCTTTTGCCGGGACAACATGGCGCACTATAAATGCCCCCGCCAGGTGGTGTTCGATGATCTGCCGAAAACCTCCACCGGGAAAATTCAAAAGTTCGTGCTGCGGGATCGAGCCAAGGATTTGGCGTCGTAGGCGCGTCGCAAATGGGCGCGCCCTATACCGGTACCGGACGCATCGGAGACTCCGCGCTGGCGGCGCGGCTGGGACGGGAGCTGTCCGGTCAGGTGCTGTTCGATAGCGCCAGCCGGGGGCGCTATTCCACCGATGCCTCGATATATCAGATCGAACCCATCGGCGTTGTCGTTCCCGATAATGAGGCCGATATCGCCCGGGCTATTCAGATCGCCGCCGACGAGGGCATTCCCATCCTGCCACGGGGCGGCGGCACCTCCCAATGCGGGCAAACCGTGGGCGAAGCCCTGATCGTGGATGTGTCCAAGAACCTGGCCGGCGTCATTTCACTAGATAAAGAGAACCGACGGGTCACCGTGCAGCCCGGCATCGTCCTGGATCAGTTGAATGCCTATCTAAAGCCTCACGGTTTGTATTTTCCCGTGGATGTCTCCACCTCATCCCGGGCCACCATCGGCGGCATGACGGCAAACAATTCCTGCGGTGCGCGATCCATCCGCTATGGCAATATGGTGGACAATGTCCACGCCGTGGACGCCATTCTGGCCGACGGTAGCAAGTTGCATTTCGGCCAACTGCCCGATGATTTTCAAGCCGCCCATATCCCGGCCCGCTACCGCGACATCGCCACGCCACTGCTGGATCTGGGCCGGCGGGAAGCAGCCGAGATCACGGCGCGCTTTCCGGAGGTGCAACGCCGGGTGGGCGGCTACAACATCGATGCCCTGGTGCCCGACGTCGGCTCTCAAAATCTGGCGCATCTGCTGGTCGGCTCGGAAGGGACCTTGGCGTTTTCCACGGCCATAGAGTTGGACCTGGCACCGATCCCGTCCAACAAGATTCTGGGGATTTGCCATTTCCCCGACTTCTATGCCGCCATGGATGCGACCCAGCATATTGTCAAGCTGGACCCGACGGCGGTAGAGCTGGTGGACCGCACCATGATCGATCTGGCCCGGGAGATCGAGATTTTCCGCCCCACCATCGAACGTTTTGTGCGAGGCGCCCCGGCCGCCTTGCTGCTGGTGGAATTCGCCGGCGAAGACTGTGATGAACAACTGACCAAGATGGCGCGGCTGGTCGAACTTATGGGCGATCTGGGTTTTCCCGGCGCTGTCGTCGAAGCGACGGATCCCGGTTTCCAATCGGCGGTCTGGGAAGTAAGAAAATCCGGCCTGAACATCATGATGTCCATGAAGGGTGATGGCAAACCGATCTCCTTCATCGAGGATTGCGCCGTGCGCCTGGAGGATCTGGCGGAATATACAGACCGTCTGACCAAGGTCTTCCACAAGCACGGCACGGAAGGCACCTGGTACGCCCATGCCTCGGTCGGCTGTTTACACGTGCGCCCGGTGGTCAATCTGAAAGACCCCGACGGCGCGGTGAAAATGCGCGCCATGGCCGAGGAAGCCTTCGAGATGGTGCGGGAATACAAGGGCTCCCATTCCGGTGAACATGGCGATGGCCTGGTCCGTTCCGAATTTCATTTGCCCATGTTCGGTCAGCGCATGGTGGACAACTTCGCCGAAGTGAAACAGATCCTGGACCCCAAGGGTCTGTTCAATCCCGGCAAGATCGTCGCGCCACCGAAAATGGACGACCGCCGCCTGTTCCGCTTCAAGCCGGACTACCGGACGGAGGAGTTCGAGACCGGCCTGGACTGGTCCGCCTGGGGCGGTTTCGGCCGCGCGGTGGAGATGTGCAACAACAACGGCGCCTGCCGTAATTTGAACTTGGCCAGCGTCATGTGCCCCTCCTTCAAGGTCACGGGCGACGAGGCGCATCTGACCCGGGGCCGGGCCAATCTTTTGCGCCTGGGACTTTCCGGTCAATTGGGGCAGGACGCCCTGCACTCCGAGGCAATGGCCGACGCACTGTCGCTCTGTGTGGGTTGCAAGGGTTGCAAGCGGGAATGCCCGGTGGGCGTGGACATGGCGGCCATGAAGATCGAGGTGCAGTATCAGCGCACCAAACGCAATGGTATATCCCTGCACGACCGTTTGGTCGCCTACCTGCCCCGCTATGCGCCCTGGGCCGCGCGCCTGGCGCCTTTGCTGAACCTGCGCGACCAGGTTCCGGGCCTGGCCTGGCTGAGCGAGAAGCTATTTGGCTTCACCGCCCGGCGGCCGTTGCCAAAATGGCGGCGCGACGTTTTCGCGCCGAATCAGAACGCTTTCGGTCCCGTGGATGGCCCGGAAGTAGTCTTGTTCGCCGATACCTTCAATGCCACTTTCGAGACAGAGAACCTGACCGCCGCCATTGATGTGCTGACGGCAGCGGGTCGGCGCGTGCACATCGCCCAGGATCCCACGAATGATCGCCGGCTGTGTTGTGGGCGCACCTATCTATCCGCCGGACTGGTGGATCAGGCGCGGGCGGAAATGACCCGCACGGTGGAGGCGCTATCGCCGTTCATCGCCCGCGGCCTACCTATCCTGGGGTTGGAGCCGTCCTGCCTGTTGACCCTGCGTGACGAATTGCTGTCCGTGCTGCCGGGCGCTGCGTCGGAAGCCTTGGCGAAAAACGCCATGCTGCTGGAAGAATACCTGGCGGCAGAACACGCCGCCAGCCGCCTTGAATTGGATCTGGGTACGGCCGGCGAAGTTTTGCTCCACGGCCATTGTCACCAAAAGGCGCATCAGACCATGTCGACCATGACGACGACCCTTGCGTTATTGCCGAATGTGGAGGCCACGACGGTTCAATCCAGCTGCTGCGGCATGGCGGGGGCGTTTGGGTACGGTGCGGAGACTTACGAGACTTCCCAAGCCATGGCCGAGGCCGCGCTGCTGCCGGCCGTCCGGGCCGCCGCTTCCCGAACCACGCTGGTCGCCAACGGCACATCTTGTCGGCAACAGATCAAACACGGCAGCGGCCGTGAGGCGGTTCACATTGTGCGGGTTCTGCAAAAGGCCTTGAAATAGCGCCGACAGCTATTGATCGCCTGCCGTTGTTTCCTCGTCACGGCGAAAGGTTGCGATCGAAATCGACTTGGGTTCGGTGATGCAGGCTTCCCGGCACAGGGCGCAACCGGTGCAGACGTCCGCAACTATGGATGGCCTGGGACCTTGCCAGATAAGGGCGCCGGGGACCGGGCAGGCATGGGCACAGGCGCCGCATTCAGGGCCCGCGTAGGGCAGACAGGAACCGGTATCGATGCGGGCGACGGCCAAGCGCGGCAGGTCGGGTTCGTCATCTTCCGAGGCTTCCGGCAGTGCCAGGGCGGCGGGTTCACAGACCGTGACGCAGGGCCAGTCCTGGCACAAATGGCAGCCCTTGTTGCTTAGGTCCAAGGCCGGCGTACCAACCACCTGAACACCCAAGGTGGCCGGCAGCTTAAAGATGACGTCATGGGGACAGGCCTGGATGCAGTCATCGCAGCGCGTGCAGGTCAAAAGGAAATCCAGTTCCCGGCGGGCAAAGGGTGGCCGGATCCAGTTGGCGGCCCGGCTTTCGGCCTTTTCTTCCAGAACATCGGCCACGGCGCCGGCCGCCCGGCGCGCGCCTATCTTGAAGAAATCCCGGCGCTTCATGGTCGTTCGCCCGTTATTGTCCGGTCTGTCCGGGCTGTTCGGCACCGGCCTGGGCACGGATCTTCGCCGTCATGGTTTTGCGCCGGCGCAAGACAGCTATTAAGATCAGGCCGACCAGCAAACTGATCGCACCCAGCGCAAAGGGTCCGATCAAGGGCGGCGCGCCCACGCGCAGCGGGAAATCGAGCACATAGGGTTCGCTATCGGCCTCGAATGTCGCGGTGATTAGGTAGTCGCCGGCCTCGGGCGTGATGAAGCCCTGACGATAGACCCTGTCATCGGGGGGTTGGACGCCCAACCGGTCTGAATGACCCTCGATCCCTAGCCAGGAAAAAAACGGCATTTCGCGGATCGTGAAGGCTACCTTGCCATCAAACGGCGTTTCATCTTCGGCCCCTACGATGTAAAGGCTGACCCGCCCCGCATCCCCAGGCTTGGGAAAGGCCGGATAGATCATATAGGTGAGTTGAAATTTCCCGATGACCAGCTCCGCCTGCATGCTGGGCGGGGTGTTGGAATCTTCATTCAGGTTATAGGCCGGGCGGCCCAATATATGATGCGCCTCGGCTCCGGTGAGAACACCAAGAATGCCGAAGACAAAAGTCAATGAAAGCAGAATAATCGTGCGCATGGTTCAGGCCTCGCTGGCGGTGTTTATAGCCCGCGCGGATGGGTCAATCCAGATCGGTGTGCTTGGGTGGGGGCAAACTTCCACGCACAGACCGCAGCCGACGCAGCCCTTGCGGACAACGGGGCGATATATATTGGCGAACTCAAAACTAATCGCCTTGGCGCCCAAGGGGCAAATGGTGGCACAGGCACCGCAAATACCCCGATCGACCCAGGGGTAACAGGCGGTCCGATCAATATGCGCCAGACCCATGTTGATCTCGTTGCGCGGCACGATCGACAAGGCGGAGGTCGGGCAGACTTCCATGCATTTCCCGCACAAGGTACAGCCGCGCTTGCCGGCATCGACGTAGGGCGTATTGACCTCCCCGCCTCCGTCGCGGGTGTGGAAAAAGATGCAGCGCGGGGGGCACACTTCACCACAAAGACCACAGCCGATACAGGCGGCGACAAAAGCATCGTCATCAAGGGGTGCGCCGGGGGGCCTTAAATAGTTGCGTTCGGCCACTGCCCTGCCAGGCGCCAGAATAGTGCTCAAGCCATAGGGCAGAACGCCGCCCGCCAGCAGTGCGGCGCCAGCAGCGAGTGTCTGCACGGCACCGCGCCGGCGCATCAGGCGGCTTCCTCTGACGGCGGGTTATCCGGTTCCTCCTGCTCGCGCCGATAACGGCGGCCAAGATGGCCGGGGCCCTGTTCGGGATGATCGAACAGGCGGATATCAAAGGTCAGGGCATCGGTGGGACAGACCGCGATACAGGCGGTGCAATTGGTGCATTCCTGGCCGAAGCCGTCGGTCATGGGCGCCAGCGCGAATTCACAGACAGCATTGCATTTGCGGCAATCGTTACAGTTTTCCACCAGGCGCCGCATACGCACGGGGTGATAACGGCCCAGCAGCGAATACAGGGCGCCGCCGGGACAGAGGTAACGGCAGAACCCCCGCCGCGCCACCAGAAGGTCGAACAACAATGTCGCAACGAAAAACACCATGCCAACGCCGAAGCCACCCTGGGCGATGGCGTAATACAGCTCTCGCCCGACTATGGCGGGCGGATAGATCGCCGCCACCAATATTGACCCACTGAAAACAGACAGCACCAGGCCCAAACCCAGCACGGCATACTTGATGCGTCGGTCGAACCGACGTACCCCGGTCCGCAGCCCGGCCCATTGCAGCCATGCCGCTACGTTGGAGTTAAGCTCGTAAAGAAAATTCGCCGGACAGATCCAGCCACAGAAAACCCGGCCGAACAGCATTGTGACCAAAACTGGAATCAGCGCGGTCAGAATAAATGGCCAGTAAAGCGATAGCCCGGCCGCCATCTGTCCCAACACGGCCAGCGGGTCAGATAGTTTCAAACCCCAAAAATTGCCCGACCAGGTATTGCCTTTGACCACATCAAGATCTTCCGCCGGATCATCGATAAATGGTACGGTCAGGCTCTCCATGACATCGTAGAATTGCTTCTCCGACGGCGCCAATAGATCATAAGCATGAGCCGCGACATAAGTCTGGTAGACATGCAGACAGGGCAACAGAATCAACATCGCGAAGACTAGGCTCAGGCTCAACCAGCGCAGCTTGTTCAGGTGGCGCCAGAGGAAAAATGGCTTTCTGGTCGTCATTTTTTACCCCTGTCGGGGATAATGCGAATGGCTTGCGGCATTTGGATGCAGGACCTCTCGCACAGGCCGCAGCCGATACATGCGTCGGTAACGTGCGGTTGTTCCAGGCGGCCCACGTAAATCGCCACGTCTGGCAGTGGGCAGGCCCGGTAACATACGCCGCAGGTCTTGCCCTGAAAGGATAGACATAGATTTTCATCGACCTTGGCCTTGCCCATGTGGACATGTTCCATGATCGCATCGGCTTCGCGTGGGATCGGCTGAATGGCGCCGGTGGGGCAGACATCGCCGCACTTCATGCACAGGATGCAGGCTTTCTCCCGCGGTATGATATAGGGGGTATCTATGGCGGCGGCGCCGTTTTCCGCTCCAAAATATTTGATGCAGCGGTTGGGACAGGCCTCGCCACATTGACCGCAGTGAATGCAGCGGCTGAGGAAGTCATCCTCCGCCAAGGCGCCGGGCGGACGCAGATAGCGCCCGGTGGAACTGGGGGAGGTTGCGGCAGCGGAATTCCCGGTGGCGAGGGCGGCGAGAGTCCCGCCGCCCATGCTCTTTATGAAAGTTCGCCGTCGCATCCCGTAACGTCCCCTAACGTTCCGTGACTTCTGGATGAGCCGCTAGATCTTCACGATTAGATCTTCTCGATCCGGGCGGCACATTTCTTGAAGTCAACCTGGCCCGACACCGGATCCCAAACGCGGGAGGTAATGCCGTTGGCCAGCCACTTGTTCTTTTTCGGATCAGCACTGTCGGCAACAGACAAATTCCACGGTCCGAACATGTAGCCGCGCGGCACGGAATTCCGCGATGGCTTGACCAAAGAGTTGGTACCCACCTGGGCTCGCGCTTCGAGCGAGCCGCGCCGGGTCACCACCCGCACCTTGTCACCGTCCTTGATACCCAGATCCTTGGCGTCGTCATCGTGCATTTCCACATACATCTCGGGCACCAGCCGCCGCGTGGTCGGGCTGCGGTTGGACTTCGCGGTGTGGAAATGTTCGTAAACCACGCCCAAACCCATCCAGTAGGGGAATTTGTCGTCGGGCACCTTGTCCCAAGTCATGCCGCGGAAATCCTCGTCCGGCATATCGGGCGTCATTCCCGTGTCCCGCGCCTCGACCATCATGTCGATGTGATCGATGGTAAACAGCCCTTCCTTGGCGCCGAACTCCATCAGTTTCTTAGTCAGAGCTTCGCGGTTGGTATAATCCTGGCGGCACAGTTTCATATGTACTTTGCCGTCCTTGGTGCGGAAGTAGCCATAGGGCCGGTTTTCCCAGGCACCTTCCTGGGCCATGAAGCGGCGTTTGGTGCCACCCTGCTGGGCAATCTCGTAAGTCGGCGCCGGCCACTGGATGCCGCGCAATTCCGCCAACTGTTCGTAAGGTGACATCTCGTCCAGCTTCTCCACTTCGAGCATGCCGGTCAGGTCGGTATCGGTGCCGGCGGAGGCGGCGATAATATCCCGGAAAATTTCCTGCGGATCATAAAACCCGTCCTCTTTACGCTCGTAAGGCAGGGCCGTCTTCATATCCAGGCCCAACAGTTCGCCAATTTCCTTGGCTTTGTCGATCACCATGTCCAGATCGGGCAGGCAACCCTTGGGCGGTTCGGCCGCTTTCTGGCAAATGTTCAGACGTCTCTCGGAAGAGATGTAGACGCCCTCAACCTCGCCCCAGGTGGCGGCGGGGAAGATCACATCGGCATAGAGGTTATTTGGTGCGTGGCGATAAATTTCCTGCACCACGTTGAAGGTCTTGGACAGGGCCGGACGCACCAGATTGAATACATCCGGTAAATCAATATGCGTGGCATAGACCAGGAACATGGCCTTGACCTCGTCCTTCATGGCCCGTTCCATCATACCCACGGCATAGCCAGGGTTCTTGGCCTTCATGGCCTTGATCAGATTTGCCTCGGGCACCCGCCAATGCTTGGCCATATGGGCCCGGTGCTTGGCGTTCTTCAGTGGTTGATTGAACGGCAGCCGGCCCGTCAACCCGCCCGTGAAACGTTCGCCCATGGCATTGGGCTGACCGGTCATGGAGAAAGGTCCGCAGCCGGGCTTGGCCAGATTTCCGGTCAGGGTCAGCAGATTGATGATCGAGATGACGTTATGCTGACCATGGATGTGCTGGTTGTAGCCGATGCCCCACATGATGATGACACCGCCATAGCCGCCGCCATCCTGTTTGCCCTTGCCCCGGGCCAGGCGTTTGCGGGTGGCATCGGCGAACATGCCCGCCACCTTGCGGATCAGTTCGGGAGAGACATCGTGGTTGGGGCCGCCCATGCGGTCCTGTACCTGTTCGGGGCTGTAATCCGACTGAACCACGTCGACATATTCCTGCCAACCGGTGGCGTGTTCCTTCAAGAAATCCCAGTCGATAACATCCTGGTGGTCTTTCAGCAGGACGTGCGCCATGGCGTTCAGAAAACTGATATCGCCGTTCAGGATCGGCACATGGACGCTGTTGTCGGGATTGATATCCTCGTAACCCATGGCCGTGCCCGTGTGGCGGGGATCCACCACCACTGTGGGGATATCTTTCTTGCGTTTATGATCAGCCGCGCGCCAGAAGATGATCGGATGGGCTTCCCGGGCGTTGTGACCAAAGTGCATGATCATGTCCGCCATCTCGATATCTTCATAAGCCAGCGGCGGCGTATCCGAACCCAGGGTCGCGAAATAGCCCGTCACGGCGGAGGTCATGCACATCCGCGCATTAGCCTCAATCGTGTTGGAACCCAGAACGCCCTTCAGGAACAGGTTTTCCAGATACTGCCCTTCCATGGTGAGCTGGCCGGAGCCATACAGAGCGATGGAATTGCCGGTGTATTTCTTGGCGAAATTTGCGACCTTGTGAGCCACCATTTCAGAGGCATCATGATAGGGCACGCGGACGAAGTGCTCTTCATCAAAGGACCCTTTGGTCTTAGAGGTAAATTCCAGATCGCCGTGGTTGGGTTTTTTCCATTCCGCCCAGACGTCCTTGCGGACATAGCTGTCGCCTTCCATGCGATCCACATACATGGGCTCGGCCGCTGTCAGGCCCTTGATGCATTGCAGGCCATAGTTGGTGGGATGGTCTTTATCGGGGCGCATGGAAACAATTTTGCCCTTTTCGACCTGGATGATGGTGCCGCAACCAACGCCGCAATAGGGGCATTGGGCCAGCGCCGTCGTGCGCTCGTCCTCATTTTCGGCCGCAGCGGCGGAGACCAGCTCCGGATTGGCACCGACCATCAGTCCGGCGGACGCGGCCGAACCGGTAACGAAGCTTGATGTTTTCAGAAAATTGCGCCGGCTCATGGCATTCTTGATGCGTTTCATGATTTTTGTTCCTCGGCTTGAATTATTTCGCCAACTCGCGGAGATAGACGATCACGTCATCGATCTCCTGATTGGATAGATCGGCCAGTGCGGTCGGTCCCTGGAAAGGCAGCATGCGGGTATTGGAGCGGCCCTTCTTGATGGTTTCACGCAGAAACCCATCTGAAACCTTGTTCAGGAAACTCGGTAACCCAATGGCTGTTCCGGTACCGCCCGCTTCATAACCGTCACCGGCAACGCCGTGACAGGTAGAGCAGATATTGGCATACCATTGTTTGCCCAGGCGGGGATCGCCATGGGCCTCCGGCTGCGCGTCAATTTCCACCGCCCGGTTTGGTCCCACTGCATGCGAACGCAAATATGCGACGACGGCACTAATGCCGCGCCGCCCCAGATGGGCGAAGGGCGGCATCCCGGTGTCCTCGCGTCCGTCACGGATGGTCGCCGCGAAGAATTTGTCACTCGCCGTGCTCAAAAGCTCCGGATTTGTCAGGGACGGCGCCACGCCCGGTTGACCAATCGCGTCGGCCTGGTGACAGACCTCGCAATTCTCGGTGAACAGCGCCTTGCCCTTCTTGAGTGTGGCCGGCGATGCCCCCTCGGCAAGGCCGGCGGATGAAAACGTCAACAGTGTTAGGCCTGCCAACGCGAAGAGGAAATTTTTCTGAATGGCCATGTGGCCGACCTCCATAGCTCGATTAATTGTTAGGACCAGCTAATATGCAAACTGTAAAGGAATACCTAATGCGATAATCTTGGCTTTCCAATGCGACAAAGGGTCACTCTGCTTTGTCATTGTTTTTGTCATTGTTCCCGGCGCCCGCCATGCCCTTGTGGCATTGACTGCAATCGTACCTCTCCACTTCCATCCGATCATGGATCAAATCAAGGGTAACGTTCGCGTCGAAACCGTTGGGCAATTCATGGGCGATGCCCTTGTGGCAATCGATACAGGTGAACTGCCAGGCTGACGCCAGTTGATGCATCTTGCCGGCCAATTTCTCCTGGGCACCGGCCGCCATGAAACCAATGTCATGACAGTTGCGGCATTCCCGGCTATCCGTCGCCGACATGCTGGCCCATACATTTTGCGCCAGGGCAAGGCGTTTAGCCTCGAACTTCTCTGCTGTGTTGATGGAGCCTTTCAGCCAATGAAACAATTCCTGGCTTGCCCGTATCTTGCGCACCACCTTGTGCACCCATTCCTGAGGTACGTGGCAGTCCGGGCAGGATGCGCGCACACCGGTGCGATTGCGGTAATGGATCGTGGTCTTATATTCCTGGTAGACGAATTTCTGCATCTCATGGCAGGAGATGCAGAAAGATTCCTGGTTGGTCAATTCAAGGGACCAGTTGAAGCCGCCCCAAAATATCACGCCGGCCAGAAACAGGATGACCGTCGCCCCAAAAGGACGCCGCCTGAGCAGCTTGCGCCATGTCCCAAAGAACTTCATGCACCAGAATTTCCAATGATTGACCCCAGACACGGTAGGTCATCGGCTTCAAGTTTGCCATGATTTGATTTAGCCGATCCGGATACTCTAGTGGTCCGATTCTAACGGATGGTGCCCATCCGTGAGGATCGAAAGACCACTAGACTCTAAAGAATCGTGGTGCGAACCAAACAGAAGGACTCTTCTGTTTGGT
>JABIRL010000287.1 GCA_018667855.1 Rhodospirillaceae bacterium | reverse complement strand
CGCGAAAAGCGCCCGGCATTGGTTGATTTCGTGCAGATGTTCCACTGCCGCCCAGGCGATGGACAGGCCGTCATAGGTCGCCGTGCCCCGGCCGATCTCGTCCAAAATGACCAGCGACCTAGCTGTGGCCTGGTTCAGGATCGCCGCCGCCTCCACCATCTCCACCATAAACGTTGACCGCCCTCTCGCCAGATCGTCCGCCGCCCCGACCCGGCTGAACAAGCGGTCAACCGCGCCCAATTGGGCAGTCGCGGCGGGCACATAGGCGCCCATCTGAGCCAGAATGGCGATCAGGGCGTTCTGGCGCAAAAACGTGCTCTTGCCTGCCATGTTGGGCCCGGTGACCAGCCAGATTTGCGCCTCGTCCGCCCCGGACATGCCAAGCGCGCAGTCGTTGGCGATGAAGGCGCCTTCGTTGCGGTCGGCAAGTGCCGCCTCAACCACCGGATGGCGGCCGCCCTGAATATGAAAATCCTGGCTGTCGTCCACCGTCGGCCGGCAAAAGCGCCCCGCGACAGCCATCTCGCCATTGGCGGCGGCCACGTCCAGGACGGCCATGGCGCCGGCGGCGCGGTCGATGGCCGCCGCCTCCCGGGCGATCTTGGCTGATAGTTCATCGAACAATTCCAGCTCCAGGGCCAGGGCCTTGTCCGCGCTTTCGGCGATGCGGCGTTCCAGATCGGACAGCTCCACGGTGGAAAAGCGCACCACGTTGGCCATGGTCTGGCGATGGATAAAGGTCTCGTTCAGGGGCGCGGCCATCAACCCCTCGGCCCGACGCGCCGCCACCTCGATGAAATAGCCCAGCACCCGGTTATGTTTGATCTTCAGGTTCTCGATAGTTGCCTTTTGGCGATAACCGGCTTCCAGGCCGACAATCAGCTTGCGGGAGGCATCGCGCAACTGGCGCAACTCGTCCAGTTCCGGGCGATAACCGGCGGCGATGAAACCGCCGTCGCGGCTGGTGATGGGCGGCTCCGGGTTCAGGGCGCGGGTCAGCTCGTCCACCAGGGCATCATGCCGCCCCAGGCCCGACGCCGCTTCCCCGATACCAGCGGAGGGCAGTGGCAGCTCCGCCGTGCCGAGCAGGCCGCCCAACGCATGGGCGGCGATTAGGCCATCGCGAATGGCCGCCAGGTCCCGAGGCCCACCGCGCTCCAAACTCAGGCGGCTCTGGGCCCGGGCGATATCGGGGCTTTGCCGCAGGGTGGTGCGAACATCCTGGCGCAGGCGTTCGGCGGCGATGAAATAGGCCACCATGTCCAGGCGCCCTTCGATGGCCGCCGGGGCAATTAATGGCGAGGAGAGGTGCTGGTTCAACAGCCTCGCACCCGCGCCCGTGACCGTGCGGTCAATGGTCGCCAGCAGGCTGCCCCTGGCATCGCCGCTCAGGGTTCGGGTCAATTCCAGATTGCGCCGGGTGGCGGGATCGATGGCCATGGTGTCCGTCGTGGCGATCCGGCGCGGCGGGGCCAGTCGGGGCAGGCGCCCCACCTGGGTCATTTCCAGATAATCCACCAAGGCGCCGCAGGCGGCCAGTTCAGGTCGGCCGAAATCTCCAAACGCATCCAGGGATGCCACTTTGTACAGCGCCGTCAATCGCCGTTGGCCCGATCCGGAATCGAACCGTGGCGCGGCATAGGGCGTGATCCGGTCGGCCCAGTCCTGGTACCATTCCTCTGCCCCCGCGGCGGCCAGCATGTCCTCGGACACCACGATCTCCCCCGGCATCAGGCGTGCCAGTTCAGACGCAATCGCGCCCGGCGAAATGGCCGCGGTAAGGAATTCGCCCGTGGACAGATCCAGCCAGGCCAGGGCCAATTCGCCCCGTACTTCGGCCAATACCGCCAGATAATTGTTGGCGCGGGCATCCAGCAAGGCATCCTCGGTCAGGGTGCCCGGTGTTACCAATCGCACCACTTCGCGCCGGACGACGGATTTGGCGCCGCGTTTCTTGGCCTCCGCCGGGTCCTCCGTCTGCTCACACACAGCGACGCGAAAGCCCTTTCGGATCAGGCGCAACAAATAGGTCTCGGCGGCATGCACCGGCACGCCGCACATGGGGATATCCTGGCCCAGATGCTTGCCCCGCTTGGTCAGGGTGATGTCCAGGGCCTCGGCCGCTTTGACCGCATCATCGAAGAACAATTCATAGAAGTCGCCCATGCGATAGAACAACAGGCAGTCTTCGTGCTGCCCCTTGATCGCCAGGAACTGTTCCATCATCGGCGTCGGCTTGTCGCCGGCCGCCGTGGTCTGCTGGTTCATGAAATTCTCAATGATTTCAATGCATTAAAATCTGTCGCCCGGCCAAGCGGGCACCGCAGGCTAGCAAAGACGGACGCAGTTTTCCAGACCCACTTGAACAGATCTGATCTACGAATGTATAAATGACTAGACATATAAACAAAGACAGGCCCAAAATCAGCGCCATGAATACAGATCCGGCAAGATCTTTGGACGCGCCTGCCTCCGGCGACGGGGGTCAGGCGGCGCGGCTGCTGCGTGATATCCGGCGTGCCGACTTGCTGGGCGGGGCCGCACCGTTGGATATAACACTGGACCGTAGTTTGCCTCTGCCGCTCTATGTGCAGATTCGCCGAAAACTATTGACCATGATCGCCAGCTGGCCCGACCCGGCGGTCCGCTTCCACACCGAGGACGAATTGTGCCGCCAATTCGGCGTCGCGCGCATGACGGTCCGGGCGGCGATCAAGGAATTCGTCGACGATGGGCTGCTCCGCCGCAAACGGGGGTCCGGTACATTTGTCGCCTTCGAAAAGGTCGAGGAACAATTTTCGCCGAAGATGGATTTTATTGACCAATGGGCGAAACGGGGCCAGCCGCTCAGTTTTGACATCCGTCGTTTCGAGACAAGCCCCGCGCCCGCCGCCTTCGCCCATGCCCTGGAACTTGATGCCGGCACGCCGGTTATTTTTATCGAGCGTCTGCGCACGGCCGGCGCCATCCCGATCTCAATCGATTATCGCTACATTCCCCTCGATATTAGTGGCGCCTTCGAGGAACGCAGCGTCCGCGAGCGATCACTGCTGGAATTGCTGGAACTCGCCAAACCGCTTGGCTATGCGGATATGTTCATAGAGGCCGCCGTGGCGATGGCGGAAACCACGGATATACTGGAACTGCTGCCGGGCGATCCCGTGCTGCTGCGGGGTATGGTTTATTTTGATATCGATGATCGCCCGGCGATGGCGGGAATATCGTATTATCGTTCCGATCATACGGGCTATTCCCTGCGTATCCCCCTGGGCGGGCTGAACCAATCGTTACCCGACCGCGGGGATGGGAATGGGGATGGAGAGACCGGCAGCCACATGCAATTGGGTCAATTGGTGCATATGACTTAGGGCCCGTAGACTTAGGGCCTCTAAAGGAAGGGCGTTGATAATGACACAGACAACCGAGTTGGCATCTGAACGGACAATCCTTGACCGGCCGGAACAGCGGTTCCCCTTGAAGCTGGCGCCGGAAATTCCGCACATCCGGTCGCTGTTTCACGCCTCGGCCAAAAACCAGTGGGACCCGAAAACCGATGTCGATTGGGATTTGCTGGATCTGTCCCAGTACTCAGAGGAACAACTGCGTGGCGCGCGTGAATTCTGGTCGCGCCGCGCCTGGAGCGAATATGGCGCCATTTCCGAAAGCCCGGCCTTGCAAATTCGCTTTTGCCAGGACCGCCTGGAGCCGGATTTGCAGCTCTATTTCACCATTCGCACCCAGGAAGAATCCCGCCACGCCGAAGCCTGCCACATGATGGCCGAAAAACTGGGCGGCTATATCGAAGAGCCCTATGTGAACGTCTACGAGAAATCCGTCTCGACCCACGGCGTGCGCGCCATGGCGCTGGACCCCAATACGCCGTTGGAAGCCATCATCGCCGCCCTGGTCTGCGCGGCGGAAGAATTCGCCTTCGATGTCTTCAAGCATTTGTATGCGATTGGCACCAATCCGGTCAGCAAACAGATCCTGCGGTTGGTGATGCGCGACGAGGTTCGCCACTGCGCCTTCGGCTGGACCTTCATGGAGCACCGCATCAAGAGCCTGACGCCGGAGCAGATCAAAAAGGTCGAGGAAGCGGTTATCGTCATGGTCCGGGATGTGGAATTGAACGGCTATCACCGGGCTTGGCTGGCGCCCGAAACCCCGGCTTCGATCCTGGAGGTCGAGGCCGACCGGCTGTCCTGCGAGGCGGGTCTGGGCGCCAGTGTCGAGGAACTGGATATTCCGGTGATCGTCGCCACGGTAAAACGTATCCGCGAGCGCATGAAACCGTGGGGCGTCAACCTGCCGATGTTCAATCATCCAAAAATCGGCAGCCTGTAAGACAATGTCGAGTAGTTGGTACGTACGTGAAAGGACAGCCGCATGGCACAAGCAGCGGAATTGACAATTATTGACCGGCCGGAACAACGCTTCCCCTTGAAGCTGGCGCCGCAAATCCCACAGATCCGTGGTCTGTTTCATGCCTCGGCGCAAAACCAGTGGGATCCGAAAACGGATATCGACTGGGATCTTTTGGATATCTCTAAATATAGCGACGAACAGCTGATGGGCGCGCGGGAATACTGGTCGCGCCGCGCGTGGGCGGAATATGGCGCCATATCCGAAAGCCCGGCACTGCAGATCCGGTTTTGCCAGGACCGGCTGGAACCTGATTTGCAGCTCTATTTTACCATCCGCTCCCAGGAAGAATCCCGCCACGCGGAAGCCTGTTACCTGATGGCCGAGAAGCTTGGCGGCTATATCGAGGAGCCGTTCGTCAACGTCTATCAAAGTTCGGTGGCAACCCACGGCGTGCGCAAAATGGCGCTCGATCCCAACCTGCCCCTGGAAGCGACCATCGCCGCCCTGGTCTGCGGTGCCGAGGAAATCGCCTTTGACGTTTTCAAGCATCTGGTGGATGTGGCGACCAATCCGGTGGCCATACAGATCGTCAAGTCGGTGATGCGGGACGAGGTGCGCCATTGCGCCTTTGGTTGGGCCTACATGGAACATCGTATCAAGGACATGACGGACGCGGAGATCAAGGTGGTCGAGGAAGCCGTCATCATCATGATCCGGGATGTGGAGATGAACGGCTATCACAGCGCCTGGCTGGCGCCGGACAATCCGGCCTCCGCCCAGGAGGTTCGGGCGGACCGGTTAACTTATGAGGCGGGTCTGGGCGCCACGGTGGAGGAAGAGGAAATCCCCATATTCGTCGGCACCGTGCAACGCATCCGCCAGCGCATGCAGCCCTGGGGCGTCGAACTGCCTATCTTCACCCATCCCAAGATCGGCGACTTTTGAGGAGACGATGACAATGACCCAAGGCAACGCCATGGAACCGACGAAGATCCCGGTCGAAAAGCGCTTTCCTCTTGATCTAACCCAGTCGATCAAATCGATCGGGGATTTGTATGACACCGCCAAGCAAAATTGCTGGAAGCCGAATGACGACGTGCCCTGGTCGTCATTCGATGCATCGGCCTATGACGCCGAAACGCTAACGGCGGCCCGGCTGAGCTGGAGCCGGCGGGCCTGGAGCGAGTATACCGGATTGACGGAAACGCCTGCGCTGCTGGTCCGCTTTTGTCTGGAGCTGCGCCGGGAGGCGGATCCGAAATATTTTCTCACCGTGCGCAACAGCGAGGAAGCCTGGCACGTGGATGTCTGCCATCGGCTCGCCGAGGCTTGCGGCGGCTATCTGGAAAGCCCATCCAACGATGCCTACGGTCAACTCTTCAACCAGGATCTGCACCAGCGTGTCCTGAATTCGGAACAATCGCTGGATGCCTATGTGGCGGCCCATTGTGCCGTGGAGGACGGCTTGGAGTTGGAACTTTGGCGCGGCTATCTGGATAACGCCAGGGATGCGGTGGTTCGGCGTATCCTCGAACTTTGTATCGATGACAAGGTCCGCCATGCGGCTTTCGGCTGGTTCTACCTTGAAAAGCGGGCGCCCGAGCTTGGCGCTGGCGATAAGGCCCTGATTGCCGAAACCATCGCGGCGCACCTGTGCGAGGTGGAATTCAAAGGTTACCACTGCGCCTGGATGGTGCCTGATAACGCGGCCCAGGACGTGGTGGCGGCGGATATCAAAACGGCCGAAATGGGCCTTGGCGCGCTGGCGCCCGAGGCCGAGCATGGCATCGTTTCCGATTATCTGGATCAGGCTTACGGCAGGCTCGCGAATTTAGGCATTAACGTGGCGCCCACGGAAATTCCCACGCCGGGACGTTAGGAATTCCAGCAATGAATGTGGGCGATAGTGCTCCGGGAAGCCATATCCGGGAGGCGTTGGAGGCGCAGTATAATCTGCGCCGCAGCCATCCGGATCGGGAAGAGGTCTATGCCCGCTGCGCGGCCAGGAGCGAGGCCTTTCGTGCCCGCACCAATAGCCAATGCGATGTGCCTTATGGTCCCGCGCCGCGCCAGGTGCTGGATATTTTCTCGCCGGATCAGGACACAGGCGCGGCCGGGTCAATCCTGATTTTCTTTCACGGCGGCTATTGGCGCGCCCTGGACAAATCTATTTTTGCCTTTTTGGCGGCGCCTTTTGTCGCCGCCGGTTGGACCGTTGTTCTACCCAATTACACGTTGGCGCCTGCGGCGACGATTGATGAAATCGTGCAACAGGCGCGCTCGGCCGTGGCCTGGGTGGCGCGGGAATTGCGCAATGATGGACAGCGTCTTGTGGTATCGGGGCATTCCGCCGGCGGGCACCTGACTCTGATGTCCATCCTGAGTGATTGGTCGGAATTCGGCTTCGATGAACAAATCGTGGATGCGGGCATTGCCGTCAGTGGGCTGTTTGATCTTGAGCCCCTGCGCCATACGTCGGTCAATGATCTGGTGGGATTGACGGCGGAAAGCAGTGCCCGCAACAGCCCGCTCAATTTGTTGCAACTCGAATCCGAAATCGCTCCCGTGCCCTTGCTGTTGACCGTTGGCGGATTGGAAACCGATGGCTTCTACGAACAGTCGAACCGCCTGGCTGAGGCATGGCGGGCATTGGGATATACAGTTGCAATAGCTCCGGCAGACGGCCTTGATCATTTTACCATTCTGGAAGATATGGCAGACCCGGCGGCGGCACTGTACGAAGCTGTTTTTTCATTTGTGGACCAGCACATCGCGTCAGGGGATTAACGACGTTGCAGGGTTGAGGCGAGATTGATGCCCAGGGCGGCGATGATCAGGGCCAGGGCGATCCATTCCCGCATGCCGATTTTCTCGTCCAATATAGTGGCGCTGGCAAGGACGCCGACGATCGGCACCGCCATGGCACCGATGCCCGAAACGACGGCGGGGAAGGCGGCAATCACCCGAAACCAGGCGAAATAAGCCAGGGCATTGGCGATGAAGATCAGATAGATGACGGCAAGCCAGCTGTCCGTGGTCATCGCCGCAAAGGTTATCCGGGCATCAGAGACGGCCCAGATCAGGCCGACCGGAATGGTGGCGATGGCCAGTTGCCAGCCGGCCAGCACGGTCGGGTCATTGTGCCAAATGCGCCGCTTCATCCAGACCGTTCCAAGGCCAAAAAAAACGGCTGATATCAGCGTCAGCGCGGCTCCCAATGGAGCGTCGCGCAGGTGGGAGAGATCTTGCCCGATCAGGACCGCCAGGCCCGCCAGTCCCAGGGTCAATGCCACCACACGTGGCCACGTCAGCCTTTCGCCCAGTATGAATACGGCAAAAATGCTGGCCCATAGCGGCATGGTATAGACGATCACCGATGTCCGCCCGGCGCTGAGCAGATGCACACCAAAGGTCATGCAGACCTGAAAGACGGCCATGTTGCAAAGCGCCGCGATGATCAGATCCGGCCAATGGCTGCGCGGCACGGATAAGGTCGCGCCCTGTAACCGCCCCAAGGCCAGCAGCACCAGGGCGCTGGCCGCGATGATCAGAAACCGCCCGCTCCAGACATCCAAGCCTTGCAGCATGATCGCCGTTGCCGGATAACTGAAACCCCAGCACAACCAGGTTGTCACCAGCAAAAAATAACCGAGCCGAGGCGACACGGTTGCCGGCTTTCCTTCCCCTAAAACGCTAATTTCGAATGCCTTCCCTGTTCTTCGGGTAAACCACAGGCTTGGCCATGTTTGACGCGATCAGCCGTGCAAGGATCCCCAATCCATGCCAGCTATCACCTGATGTCGGATTTGTATAGGCTATAAGGCATTGCGTAATACCGATCCCGTCTTGGGGCGAAAGCGAGTGAAATGACCGAAGCTGCATTTGACGCCGGCGAACTTCCATCTGTCGCAACCGGGCCGCAGGCCTGGTACGCGGCTGAAATGTCGAAACGTGAAAGCGAATGGCGCCACCAATGGACGGATGCCGAGATCGCCGAGATCGAGGCGGCGGTGAAGTCGGTCATGGATCGCGGTCTGGAGATTTTGCAGATCGGCAGTGGGGACTTTCCCCTTCCCCTGATCGCGGCGCGGCTGAAACGTATCGAACAATTCGTCCTGCATGGTCCCGGATTTTTTCTGTTGCGGGGGCTGCCAATCGAAAAATGGTCCCTGCGTCAGGCGGCGATCGCCTTTTGGGGATTGGGCGTTCATTTTGGCCAGGCCTGCTCGCAAAACGGCAAGGGGCATGTGTTGGGCCATGTAAAAGATCTGGGCCTGGATTACACCAGATCGGACGTGCGGGGATATCAGACCAATGCCCGGCTGCCCTATCACACGGATTCCTCCGATATCGTCGGGCTGCTGTGCTGGCGCGACTCGAAATCCGGCGGGGCGTCGTCCATCGCGTCGTCAACCACCGTCTACAACGAAATTCGCCAACGCCGCCCGGATTTATTGGCGGTCCTGATGCAGCCGTTTCAGCGGACCCGCTGGGGCGAAGTTCCCGAGGGCAAGAAGGCCTATGCCGAAGTGCCGGTATTCATGCCGGAAGGTAACCGCGTCATCGCCCATTATGTACGCAGCGCCATCCGCAAGGGCCAGGATCTGCCCGGCGTAGTACCCCTGACCGGCGAACAGATCGAGGCCTTGGACCTGGTGGATGAACTGGTGGCCGATCCGGATATCCATCTGGATATGGAATTCCAGCCCGGAGACATACAGCTGGTCTGCAACCACAGCCTGTTCCACAGCCGCACGGCCTACGAGGATCATGCGGAGGCCGACCGCCGGCGTCATTTGTTGCGCCTATGGCTGGCCTGCGAAGACGGCCCGGACCTGCCTGATTGGCTGCTGAATTCCTATGAAGGTAAAACCGCTAACGGCCGGCCCAACGGTATTGTCGTGCCCGGCGTGTCATTTGTGGCGCCACTTGAAGCGTGAAGGCTAAACCTCTGAATTCGTTGGCGCGTCTACGTGGGCTGTGTTAGCTAGCCAGACAACGCGTAGCGTCCGTGGACACCGGACGGCGAAATTCAGAGTAGGCGGATTTAAAATGGACAATACCTATCGCAATGACGAGGCTTTGCGCTTTCACTCCGAAGGGCGGCCGGGGAAGCTGTCTATTTCACCAACCAAGCCCATGGCGACCCAGCGGGATTTGAGCCTGGCCTATTCGCCCGGTGTTGCGGCGCCTTGCTTGCGCATCGTTGAAGATCCCGATCTGGCCTACGACTATACCTCCAAGGGCAATCTGGTCGCCGTGATCTCCAACGGTACCGCCGTGTTGGGCCTGGGTAATCTCGGTGCGCTTGGTGCCAAGCCGGTGATGGAAGGCAAGGCCGTGTTGTTCAAGCGCTTCGCGGACGTGGATTCCATCGATATCGAGGTGGATACGGAAGACGTGGATGAATTCGTCAACTGCGTCCGCTATCTGGGCAAGGGGTTCGGCGGCATCAATCTCGAGGATATCAAGGCGCCGGATTGTTTTGTCATCGAACAGCGTCTGCGCGATTTGATGGATATCCCGGTCTTTCATGATGACCAGCATGGCACCGCGATCATCGCCGCCGCCGGCCTGATCAACGCCCTGGATCTGACCGGGCGCACCATGGCGGACACCAAGCTGGTGGTGAACGGTGCCGGCTCCGCCGGAATCGCCTGCGTGGAATTGGTCAAGTCCTTGGGCATTCCCCACGACAACGTCATCGTCTGCGACACCCGGGGCGTGATCTATCAGGGCCGCGAGGACGGCATGAACCAATGGAAGTCGGCCCATGCGGCGGACACGCCCTTGCGCACCCTGGCCGAGGCCATGGATGGGGCGGATGCGGTCTTCGGGTTGTCGGCGCGCGGCGCCCTGTCGCCCGAAATGGTTGCCTCCATGGCGGCAAAGCCGATTATTTTCGCCATGGCGAACCCGGACCCGGAGGTCACGCCCGAGGAAGTGGCCGAAGTGCGCGGTGACGCCATCGTGGCCACGGGACGTTCGGATTATCCTAACCAGGTCAACAATGTGCTGGGCTTTCCCTATATCTTCCGGGGCGCCCTGGATGTGCGCGCCGTTTCCATCAATGACGAGATGAAGGTGGCCGCGGCGGAAGCCCTGGCCGCCCTGGCGCGCCAGGATGTTCCGGACGAAGTTGCCGAAGCCTATGGCAAGGCCGGGCTGCGTTATGGCCCGGAATACATCATCCCCGCGCCGTTCGACCCGCGCCTGATGGTGGACGTGCCCATGGCTGTCGCCAAGGCGGCGATCCGCACCGGCGTGGCGCGCCGGGAGATCGAGGACGAGGACGCTTACGCCCTGGAACTGCGCCGCCGTCTGGACCCGACAGCGGGTACGTTGCAATTGATCTTTGATCAGGTGCGGACGGAGAACAAGCGCGTGGTTTTCGCCGAGGGCGAGGAGGAGCGGGTGATCCGCGCCGCCATCAGCTTCTATGAATCGGGCTATGGCAGCCCGGTCCTGATCGGCCGGGAAGAGCGTATCAACGAGTCCCTGGAGCGTCTGGGCATCGACAAACTGGAAGGGGTGGAAATACTCAACGCCCGCCTGAGCCAGGATCAGAACGAGCGTTATGCGGAATTTCTCTACGAACGCTTGCAGCGTCAAGGGTACCTTCACCGTGATTGCCAGCGTCTGGTGAACCAGGACCGTAATGTCTATGCCTCCTGCATGCTGGCGGTAGGTGATGCGGACGCCTTGGTGACCGGCGTGACACGCAGTTACACCGCCGCCTATGACGATGTGCGCCGGGTAATCGATGCCCAGCCGGGCAAACGCGTGTTCGGCCTGTCCATGGTGTTGGCGCGTGGCCAAACCGTGTTCGTGGCGGACACAACGGTGCATGAATTGCCGTCCTCGGTGGAGATGGCGGATATCGCCGTGCAAACGGCCGAAGTCGCCCGCCGTCTGGGGCACGAGCCCCGCGTCGCCATGCTGTCCTATTCCAACTTCGGTAATCCGGGGTGGGCGACCGCCGACCGGGTGCGCGAGGCCGTCGCCATGATGGACAGCCGGGTCACGGATTTCGAGTATGAGGGCGAAATGTCCGCCGACGTCGCCCTGAACCCGGAACTGCGGGAGCTCTATCCCTTCTCGCGCCTGTCAGGCCCGGCCAACGTACTGATCATGCCGGCCCTGCATTCGGCCAATATCTCGTCCAAGCTGCTGCAGGAACTGGGCCGCGGCACGGTGATCGGCCCGATCCTGGTGGGGCTGTCAAAACCGGTGCAGATCGCCGCCATGGGTGCTTCGGTGGGCGACCTGGTCAACATGGCCGCCCTGGCCGCTCATGAGGCCTCCCGGCGGTAAGAGGCTCGGCTTTCGCGATGGTGTCATGGATTTACCTGCTCTTTACGAATTTTTGACATAATCTTGTGGAATAGCGGCAACTGAAAGGTTGGACCGATGCCACAGGATATCCATGGTCAAAGGACAATACTTGTTGTTGAAGATGATTCCGTACTTTTCGAGGCAATCAGGCTTCATTTCCAGCAATGCGGCTGGAATTGCAAATGGTTTGACCATGCGCCTTCGGATATGGACGAAGTCCGCGCAATTGGCGCCGATGCGGGCCTGATCGACGTCAATCTTCCCGCCGGGAACGGCATTGATCTGATCAACTGCATGCGCGCCGACGGCATCGACTTCCCCATCGTCGTGATGACCGGATACATTGGCGCGGCGCAGCAGGCCCGGGAAAGCGGCATTGCAAACTCGCAAATTCTGATGAAGCCGTTTCATTTGCGGGATCTGCGCGTGAAACTGTCTACGGCGATGGCGGCCGCGTAAAGAAGTTCCCGCATGGGCGCAAACGATCAGGCGTCGGGATGGTGGGTTTCGATCCAGGCCTTCAGCGGCACATCCTCGTCGGCGGGGGAGGTATAGCCACGCCCGCCCGTGGGACTTAGCCCCAACAGCTGCCGGCGGATCGGGTCGCACTGTTCCAGATAGTGGGCCACTTCCATATCATCGCGGGGCCGCAGCCAGCGGTAGGAATAGCCGTAAAACAGCACCAAACGGGGTTTGTCCCAGTAATTGGCGCTGCCCGTATGCCACAGGCGGCGATCGAAAAACACCGCATCGCCGGGGCCCACGCAGACCGGCACCGCGCCATCGGGTAGCGACTTGCGCTCGCCATGCATGAAGTTGTCTTCCAGATGGCTGCCCGGCAGGACATAGAAATTGCCCCGTCCGGTCTCCCGGGTATCGCTCAGAAAATAGCCAATTTTCAGGGAAATCCTGGGCCGCGGCGATGTTTCCAGATCGCCGTTCAATTGTCCGCTGTCCTGATGCCAGCCCAGCTCCAGCCCATTGGATTTCAGGGTCTTGTTCCCGGGCGGGCAGGGGTTGACCGTCAGGTGAGTGTGATAGAGCTGAATATTCCACCCCAGCAGCCCCCAGACCTTATGAAACGTGGCCGGCCAATCCAGAAGCTTGAGTAGACGTGGATCATCTCCGATCACGTCGTAATGGTTCATGCGATCAAAGGGCGGCGAATTGTGGCGCGTGCGTTCGTCCGCATCGATCCCCTCGACCAGGGGGACAAGATCGTCCACGAAGGCACGATCCAAGGCGCCTTCCACGACAAAGTATCCATCGCGCTCGAACCGCTCCCGTTCCTCGGGCGAGAGTAAGAATTCCGGGTTCGGCTGCATGACGCCTCGTTGTATTTGGTTTGGGGTCGATCAAATATAGGCGGGTTGTTTCAGACGTATCCCAATTACTATCACATCAATGGGAACATGTTGAACCAACCCGGCTTTAACGCACGGATTTGTTACGTCCTGGGCGGCCTTGTCGCCCCGGATATAGAATTTGACCAGTTCCAGATCAGTGTTGCCTTTATCCAAAAACATATCTGCGAAGAGACGTGGAAAAAGCAGCCTGACACCGCCATAGGGTGAACTGGTACAGTTTGATTGTTTGTGACCATTGTTATTCTTGTCGTTTGGCATGTTTCCGGAATCTGAAAGGGAGAAACTTGGCATGGGCGAACGGATTGATCATCGCGCCGGTGGCCTACGTGGGTGGCTCCTTGCCGCCCTAATCGCCGTGAGCGGCTGCGCCTACGAAATGCCGGACCTGCCCGAGCCGGCGCGCATCCAAGATTCCGTGCTGTTCCCCTCGAATGAGCGCGTCATGACAACCTATTGCACAGCGGGGAAGTTTGGTGAGCGCTCCTGTCATCTGGCGGCCTTTGATCTGGATGGGAGCAATGTGAAGGTCTATGCGACGCCGCCGGGTCATAGATGGCAAGGGGCCCGATTTTCACCCGACGGCAAGGCGTTCGTCTTCGAACTCAATGACACGGGACGATTTTCCAACAAGCTGGCAATCATGAACAGGGCGAGCGGGCAATGGCGCATTATCGAAGGCTCCGACAGCTTCAAAAATTGGCCTTCCTATCACCCGAACGGGAAGCAGATCGTTTTCGCGGTCTTCGACCGCACGCCCGACAATTACCAGAGCACGAGCCACGTCAAAACCAGCGGCGCGGACATGCACAATCTGGACCTTGCGACCAACAAGGTGCGCGCCCTCACCGACTTTCGCTTCGCGAAAGCGGGCCCGCCCCATTTTACGGGGCGCGGGGACGAGATCGTCTTTGGCGGCTATGATCCACGAAAATTTCTCCAAGACCCAAATAATAGTCACCATGCGTCCAGCTACGACGAATTGTACCAAACTGATACAATATATACGGTAAATGAAACGAAGCATGATTGGCGCCCGGATTTCGTTATCGATGGCGGCACATCATTGGCAATTCGCGCCTATTCCGGGCATCCAATTCCGTCTCGTGGCGGGAAAATCATCTACTTCCGCTCCAATCTGGGGAAGGTTGGCCGGCTGATAAATTCATCCCGTAGCAACGCGATCTGGATTCGGGAAAATGGGCAAAACCGGAAATTGTTCAATTTCAGCGCCGTGACGGGACTCATATACAACAGTACGGATTTCAGCCTTTCATCAGACAAAATGTACTTTCTCATTTGGTCCAGCGGCCGGCCATTCAATTCCGAGGAATTTGACAAGGGGCTTTGGCGCGTCGGCGTTGATGGCTCGAACCCGCGCAGGCTCCATATCCCTTGGGCCCGATTGGCTGTATTCACCCGGAAGATCGCGAAGGCCGAATAACCGTATGGTCCAAAATTGGCCTCGGAAAGAAACAATCCTTGAACGATGTGGGTCAGCACCATTCCCGAAAACTAATCAAACCAAAGCCGGGCACAAGGTGTTGGGGCGAACGCGCGTCTCGTGCCCGGCCTCGGGTTCCGTTACATATCTTTAGTATCGAATCACCATTATGTTCCTAGACTGGTCAAACCCTACCGCCCGAAGAGTTGGCGGAATCCGGTTTCCGATGATTGTCCTGGGTCTTGCGCCTGAAGTAAAAAATCGCGGCATCCAGCATGTGACGGGCATCAACCCGTTTATTGACTTTCAGTAGGTCGGTGCGACTGTCAAATCCCGACCCTTTGATGCCTAGTTTTAATTCGCCCGCGAGAAACCGCTTTTGAATTTTTTCGAGTCTTGCAAGCAGGGCCAAATCAGCCTGGCGCCGCCGGGCAGACGCCGCCGCCTTGTTCCCTGCCTTTATTTCATCATCGGCTTGGCCATATGCATGATCGTGGCGCATGAAGGCCGCATCAAGTATATCTATCGGCTTGAGCTTGTTCTGGCCTGTGTCGTCAATGTCATCTGTCGGATTGACTCTTGCGTCAGAATCATTTCGACCATTGGTCCAATGGTGCCCGCCGTAGTTGCCGTAGCGCATGGGCAATACGGTGTCGGTGTCGCGGCGGCTTTCCTCGGGGTCATGGCCGCCATCGGCGATACGTTCCTCGTCTTGAAAACCGTATTGAGACTGCAACGTGGTGGCGGAGTTCGCTTCGCTATTGGCTGAACCATTAATGACGTCTTTGGGGCCCAGGTTGTTTGGATCTTCATAAGCCTCCTCATCTTCGGATACGGGTACGAAAGCAGCGCCAATGATTTCGTTCTCGGAAACCGGCGTCAGCATTCCGGGCCGCCAGTCATCTGGTTCGGTATCATCGCCATCGCGGCCCTCGGCCAAATCGTCGCCGAGCGCGGTTTCCGTATCCGCCTCGTCCGTATCGTCCCAGGCTTCAGTGTTCGATCCAGGCGCCGGCCCAAGCGAGTAGGGCGAGGGTCGTTCTGCATCGTCGCGCCAGGCTGGGTTCCAGGGTTGCACCTGGGCATTGGTCTCGCGGATCACGGCGCGGCGTTCCTCCGGGGTGCCGTTGAGCAAGTGGTTGAGTTTGCCGCGGGGCAGGCTGGAGATATCGGCGTAGTTGTCGCGGGTGTGATCATCGGTGTAATCGATGCCCCAGCCGACGCTTTTCTCGGCGATTTCATAGGCTTGCTTCGCCTTCGCACCATCGTATTGATCCGCCTTCTGGTGGGGCGTGGCGCTGTCCCACCATTTGTCGGCTTCCGTCTGGTTCCAGGCCAGATTGTCCCGGGTTGTTTTGCCGCCGCGATTGTAGGTCTTGGCCAGTTCGGGATCCATGCCCAGACTGTAGGCCATGTTGTCCAGAGCCAGTTCGTCATCCATGGCGCCGCCAAAGAAGGTCTGGTGATCGTCAACGGCCTTCAGAACGTCTTTGGCACGGGTTTTCTGGCGTGGCCGGGTCCGTTTGTCCGAATAGAGCTGCATATCATGGTCGGGACCCGATCTTACGTATTCGGCGGCTCATGGGGGTTGAAGTCTCCCATGACGTGGTCGGTGGCGAAGGCATCGTCCTCCTGGCCTGTTTTGAACGGATCGGTGATTTTTGACGTGAATAGTGACATGGTGTCAGCCTTTCATGGCATTGTAAAAGTGTGGAATTGATTTTCCGGGGTGCCATCCCGAGCGCCAACGGGAGCCGAAAACAAATCAGGGCCCGAAACGGCAACCCGCCCGGACCCGGTTTCAACCCGGCAACTTTGACGCCCGGGCCGGAACCAAGGCGCATCAAGTTGGAATACTGGCGCAAAAAAGACACAAAAAAGGCGCTGGCCGCGTCTGCTCAATCAGAGCCGGACGGGCAATCAGCGCCGGTTGTTCGGAAACAGGCGGATTTCAAAGCCGCTTATTGCAGCTTGACAATCTTAGCCCAGGTGAATTTAAATTGCAATAGATTTATATAATACACGCGTTTTTTTGATCGATTGGCTGCTGCGGTGCGGATGCAAAACCGTCGATTAAGATTCAGAAATCAGGCTTGGTATCCGCCACCGAGGGGATTTCCATCATGCCGTTGAACCACGCGGCCAGCCCATCACGGCCGCCGCGCCAGTTGTCGTCGGCGTGACGCCAGTCGGCATAGCCAAGGGCGGAGACGGCGGCGATGGTGCCCAGGTTGATCCGGGGCCCTTGGCCGCCCAGGCAGCTGTCCAGGGCATCGTAACAGCGGGCGGCGCGGGCGGCCTCTTTCTCGATCACGGCGGGGGAATTTTCACCTGGTTCCCTCCGGTTTTCGTGGGAGCGGAGAAACAGCGAATCCATCAACAGGGAGGCAACGCCTTCCAGCTCGCGGGCCTTTTCCACTTCGCTTGCATCGCCGGGCATCAGGCGGCCGCCGGATTGTTCGTTCAGGTGCTGGGTGATGATCAGGGTTTCACAAAAATAGGCGCCGCCGTCCGTCTCCAGTCCCGGTACCTTGACGCCGGGGCCGTGCTGTAACAGGGCGTGGTTCTCCACCGCCAAGGGAGCGACATCGATTATTTCCACGGCCAAGCCGGATTCACGGGCGGCGATGCGGGCACGGCGGGCGTAGGGGGAATTGCCGGTATGGAACAGTTTCATGATGTTTCCTTGAATTCTTGTTGCGGTACTTAGGCCATTATAGATCGGCGCCGACCGCATCGGAAATATTTGTAAAGCCGTCCCGGCGCAGCAGCTGGGCAAGGCCCGTGTTGATGGCGGTGATCAGGCCGGGGCCCTGATAGGTGAGCGCGGTGTACAGCTGGATCAACGAAGCGCCGTTGCGGATCTTGGTATAGGCGGTCTCGGCGCTGTCGATGCCGCCGACACCGATCAGGGGAATTTTGCCACTGGTATGGCGATAAAAAGCGGCCAGTTGCCGGGTTGAAAAATCAAACAGGGGCCGGCCGCTCAAACCACCGGTTTCGCCGCGATGCGGACTTTTCAAATTTTCCCGCAAGCCAATGGTGGTGTTGGCGATAATGACCCCGTCCACGGCCAGGGACAGCAGGCTTGCCGCCAGCTCGGCCAAGGCTTCGTCGTCGAAATCCGGCGCGATCTTGACCAGGATGGGCGGCGGGGAAAGCATGGCCCGGCGAACACCGCCCAGCAGTTCATCCAGGGCCGCGCGGCTCTGCAGATCGCGCAGGCCCGGCGTGTTGGGGGAGGAGACGTTGACCACGATGTAATCGGCCAGGGGACCAAGTGCCGCCATCCCGGCGGCGTAATCGGCGATACGGTCGGCGCTGTCCTTGTTGGCGCCCAGATTTGCCCCCAGGATGAAGGTGCGATCCTGGATATGGGAAAGGCGCCGGGCCACCCTGTCCAGGCCGTCGTTGTTGAAGCCGTTGCGATTGATGGCGGCGCCGTCGGCGGGCAGGCGGAATAGCCGGGGCCGGGGGTTGCCGGGCTGGGGCAGGGGCGTGACGGAGCCGATCTCGACAAAGCTGAAGCCCATGCACGCGGCCTGCGCCGGTACTTCGGCGTTCTTGTCGAAGCCCGCAGCACTACCCAGGGGCGTGGGGAAATCCAGGCCCCAATGGCG
>JABIRL010000147.1 GCA_018667855.1 Rhodospirillaceae bacterium | reverse complement strand
GATCACCAAATCGACCCGGCCCATACGTTGGGGATACCATTTGTAGGGCGCCATGGCATGAGCCAGTTCTTCGCGTTCTTCCGCATAGGCCCTTTCCGGCCGGTCGGTGCCGGTTTCCCATCGGCGCAAACCATCAGCGCCACGGCGTTCATGCATCAATGTGGTGGTGGCGATCTTCCAGCCATCGCCCAGGTTCTCGACCATGAATTCCGGTTCAATCACGGCGTCCGTAAAAAAGACCTGATTGAAGGAGGCATGGCCGTTCATTTGCTTCAACGGCTGCACCTCGACCGCAGCTTGGGTCATATCGAGCACAAAATAGGAAAGGCCCCGATGTTTGGGCACATCCCAATCGGTACGCGCCAACAGCAGCCCCCATTCGGCGTGATGGGCCGATGTGGTCCAGACCTTTTGGCCATTGACGATCCACTTATTGCCCTTCAGATCGGCACGGGTAACGGCGCCCGCCAGGTCCGAGCCGCTGCCCGGTTCGCTGAACAGCTGGCACCAGGTATCTTCGCCGGTCAGAATACGGCGGAGGAATTTCTCCTTGTGCATCTCGCTGCCGTGCTCCAGCAACGTCGCGGCGGCCAGCATTCGGATCCCGGCGCGGGCAACGCCGATGGCGCCAATCTCGTGGAACTCCTCCTCGATCACCCGGCCCAGTTCGCTGGACATGCCCTTGCCATACCATTCCCCGGGCCAGGTGGGCATGCCCCAGCCCGTGTCGGCCAGTATGTTGCGCCATTCCACCAGGCCCAAATTGGGATCCCAATTGGCTTCCAACCAGGCCCGCGCTTCGGCGCGGACGGATGCTACTGTTTGTTCACTCATGTTTCCGTCCTCAACCTTGCCAGCGCTGCATCATCTGTTCCCGGTGATAATGCGCATCACCAAGAAAGACTTGCGAGCTTTTGGCCCGCTTGAACCACAACTGGGTATCATTATCCCAGGTGAAGCCGATGCCGCCGTGAATTTGAATGGTATGTATAGCGGTCTGAATATAGGTCTCTGACGCACCGGCCTTGGCCAAAGAGGCCATCGCCGGCAGTTCATCGCCGTCATCCGCCGCCGCCGCCGCGTAATAAGCGGCCGACTTGGCCAATTCGACCTCGATCAGCATGTCCGCCGATTTGTGCTTCATGGTTTGGAAGGAAGCGATGGCGCGGCCGAACTGCATGCGCATCTGGGCATAGTCCAGGGCCTGTTCCCGTAGCGCCTCGGCCCCGCCAACCATCTCATTGGCCAGGCAGGCCACGGCCTGATCCAGGGTCTTAGCAAGGGGAGCCGCCGCGGCGCCTTCGCTGCCCAGCAGGGTTGCCTTTACGCCCTGAAATTCAAGTCGGGCCAGTTTACGGGTCGTATCGGTGGATTTCAGAAGCCGCCGTGTCAGTCCTTGCGTATCGCCGGGAACGGTAAAGAACGAAAGCCCTTCTTCGCCGGCAGATCCCGGTCGGCGTGCCAGGACGACAATCATATCGGCGGTATGTCCATCCAGCACGAAACTCTTCACGCCGTTCAGCTCGTATCCGACACCGGATGCCGTTGCCGTCATCTCCACGCCGTCGGTATCCCAGCGGCCGTTTTCCTCGGTAAATGCCAGGGCGGCGCGGCAATCACCGGCGGCGATAGGGGGCAGCAGATCGCGTTTCTGGTCCTCGTCGCCGGCATTCATGATCGCTGTCGCGGCCAAGACAATGGACGAAAAATATGGCGCACAAAGCAAGGCGCGGCCCATTTCCTCCACCGCGATGGCCAGTTCGACAAAGCCGAAGCCCTGGCCGCCGTAGTCTTCGGGAATGTGGATCGCCGTCAGGCCGAGATCCTGGCTCAATTGACGCCAGACCTCCCGGTCATAGCCGTCCTCGGTCTCCATCAGGCGGCGCACTTCCGTGGTCGGCGATTTATCGGCCAGAAACCGGCGCAGGACGGACCGGAACTCCATTTGCTCGTCCGTAAAACTGAAACTCATACCTTATACCTCCCTGGGCCTCCCTGGAGGCACCTTAGCCTGCTATTATAGTGCAAACAAATCAGGAGGTATGCCATGTCCGACCCCACATTCATGACCGTGCACCAACTGTCCGCCGCCATTAGCGACGGCAGCCTGACCTCGGCCGCCATTGTCGAATGCTGTCTGGACCGGATCGCGGCCCTGGACGGCAAGCTGCAGGCTTTCGTAACCGTCTATGAGGACGAGGCGCGCCTGGCGGCGCAGGCGGCGGACCAGGCCATCCGCTCCGGCCATCGGCTGGGGCCCCTGCACGGCATCCCCATCGCCCTGAAGGATATCATCGATATGGAAGGGCGGGTGACCACGGGCGGTTCCATGGTCTGGCGCGATCGCGTCTCCCCCACCACGGCGACGGTGGCACGACGGTTGATCGGGGCCGGCATGATCGTCATCGGCAAGACCCATTCGGTGGAGTTCGCCATGGGCGGCTGGGGCACCAACACCCATATGGGCACGCCGTGGAACCCCTGGGACCTGGAAACCCATCGCACACCGGGCGGCTCCTCTTCGGGCTCCGGCGTGGCGGTGGCGGCGGGCATGGCGCCGGCGGCGATCGGTACCGACACAGGCGGCTCGGTGCGTCTGCCGGCCTCCTACTGCGGACTCGCGGGTTTGAAGACAACCGTCGGTCGGGTCAGCCTGCATGGCATCCTGCCACTGAGCGGCACCCTGGATACACCCGGTCCCATGACCCGATCGGTCGAGGACGCGGCGATGATCTATGACGTAATCCAGGGTCCGGACCCGTTGTGGCCGCCCACACTGGCCCATCACACCCATGACCCCTTCGCCACCATGCGCCGGGGCGTCAAGGGCCTGCGCTTCGCCGCCATTTCCGGGAGCGAACGGGACGGTATTGACGGCCCGACCCTGGCCGCATTCGATGCCGCGCAAGAGACTTTGCGGGGCTTGGGCGCGACAATCACGGAAATCGAGTTGCCGCGCCCGTTTTCCGATTTCGCCGCCATCGCCGGCCGCATCATTGGCGCGGAGGGTTATCGTTACGTCGGCGAATTGGTCGAAACACCAAACCTGCCCGTGGATCCCAATGTCCGCCCCCGTATCCTGTTGGGGAAAGACATCCGGGCCCACGAATACCTCGACGCGCTGGCCGAACAACAGGAGGCAAAGGCGGAATACAACGACGCCATGGGCGATTTCGATGCCTTGTTGTCGCCCAGCACCGAAACACCGGCTATTCCCCTGACCGAAGTGGATGAAGGCGGCACGCCGGCGCGCTTTACCCGAGGCGCGAATTGCCTGGAACTTTGCGCCCTGTCCGTGCCGAACGGCATCTCTCCCGATGGTCTGCCGACGTCCCTGCAAATCGCCTGTGCGGGCCATGAAGAAGCCATGGCGCTGCGAATCGGATGGGCCTATGAGCAGGCCACCGATTGGCACCACAAGCACCCTGAATTTTGATGGCGAGGGATCAACTCTCGGTGAGGTGGTTGCAAACCCTCCCCGCCTCTGTTCCAATCGGGTCAACCAACCCTCGCAATCACCGTTGCAGTCAAGGAATTCAAAATGGCCGAAAAACTAGGGCCCGGCGACAATTTTCCCAACATGTCGTTAAGCCTGGTCGGCGGAGGCAGCATTAATCTGCCCGCGGACTTGAAAACCACCTATGCCATCATTCAGTTCTATCGCGGTCATTGGTGACCCTACTGCCGCCGGCAGTTAGCCGGCATGGAAGAAAATCTCCAGGCCCTGAAAGACCTTGATGTCACCGTCATCGCCGCCAGCGTGGACGACGAGGACAAGGCAGCTGAAATCGCCGCTGATCTGTCGTTTCCCATTGCCCACGGCGTCACCCGTGCCCAAGCGGATTCACTCGGCGCCTATTGGGAGGACCGCAGGGGCATCGTACAGCCCAGCGAATTCTTCCTCGGGCCGGATCACAAGGTGATCTACAACATGTATGGTTCCGGCCCTGTCGGCCGCATGAATCCGCCGGATATCGTCAATATGATCGGCTTCGTGGATAAGCAGCGCAAAGGCGGCTAGTGGTGCGAACCAAATAGAAGAGTCCTTCTGTTTGGTGTCTTGCGCACCACGATTCTTTAGAATCTTGTGGTCTTTCGATCCTCACGGATTGTTACCATCCGTTAGAAGCGGATCACTAGGACGCCGCCTTTTGATGAAGCCGACAATGATCCATTGCGGGTGAACGCGATTAAGCGGAAAATGGCGTTTTCCCGAAATGGCGAAGCTACGAGATGTCACTGCGCCTGCAATTTCTGATCGTTACCTTGCTAGCCGCCATTCTTGCGGCTGGCTGGTGGTCGTTCGACAGTTGGGGCGGCAATGACACGGGAGCAAAAAAGGCCCGGCGCACCAGCACGACGCTGGTCCTGGTCGAAGAAGTCAGCCTGACCGAAGACCGGGTCACGCTGCGCCTTGTGGGCACGGGAAAGGCGGTGCGCTCGGCCGCGCTGCATCCGGCTGTGTCTGGCGAAGTCCGCGACATTACATTCAAGGCTGAGCAAAAGGTCCGCAAGGGTCAGGCTTTGATCCGCCTGGACGACAAGCATCAACGCCTGAAGGTTCGTCTGGCGGAGGTCGCCGTGGCCGAGAGCTTGCGACAATTACACCGCATAGAAAAGCTGGCGCCATCGGGCCATGCCGCGAAATCACGCTTGGATACCGCGCGGACCGCGGTGGAAATCGCGCAATTACATCTGGAGCAAGCCAAGGCCGAACTGCAGGATCGGACCCTGTTCGCGCCCTTCGCCGGTGTCGTGGGCATGACCCAACTGGATCGTGGCGACCGTGTTACCCAGGAAACAATGGCGGTAACGCTGGATGACCGCTCGTCGATCATTGTCGAATTCAGTGTGCCCGAGAACCACGCCGGCGGCATAAAAGTCGGCGACAGGATTGCCGTGAGGCCATGGTCGATTTCGGAACAGGTTGTCGACGGCAAGGTCACGGCGGTGGCCAGCCGGATTGAGAAAGCCACCCGGTCCCTGCCCGTGCAGGCAAAGATCCCCAATCCGAAAAACCGCCTGCGCCCCGGCGGCTCGTTCGAGGTGAAATTGGCTTTCATCGGCAGGACCTACCCCATTGTCCGGGAGGTGGCCGTTTTGTGGAGCCGGGATGGCGCCTATTTATGGCGGATCAATGACGGCAAGGCCGACAAGGTTTTCGTCAAAATGGTGCGCCGGGACAAGGGCCGGATACTGGTTGACGGACCGCTACTGCCCGGCGATCTGATCGTTGTAGAAGGCGTGCAGGGGCTGCGCCTGGGCCAAGGCGTGAAGACCGCGCCATTTAAGGGCGTTTCCAAGAAGGATCCCGCATAGTGCTTGGCCTCGGCGACCTACCCTCGCTGGCCGTACGGCGACCGACGTTGATTGTCGTCATCAACTTGCTGATCATCGTGGCCGGATTGAGCGCCCTGCTGGGCGTGGAAGTGCGGGAATTGCCGGATGTGGACCGTCCCTGGGTCAGCGTACGGGCGTTTTTTGAAGGCGCATCGCCCGAGACGATGGATGCGGAGGTGACCTCGGTTATCGAGGGCGCGGTGGCCAGGGTCGCGGGCGTGCGTACGATCAGTTCAGCCAGCGAAGAGGACAATGCAAGGGTGTGGGCCCAGTTCGCACCATCGGTGGATATCGACGTGGCCGCCAATGACGTGCGTGAGGCCGTGGCCGGCGTTGAGAGGCGCCTGCCCGAAGGGGTAGAGGACATCGTCGTGGTCAAGGCGGATACCAACGCCCGACCCATCATCCGTCTGGCCCTGACCTCGGACCGTCTAAGCCAGGAGGCCTTGACCCATCTGGCGGAAGAGGACGTGAAGCCGGAGTTAACGGCGATCCCCGGTGTCGCCCTGGTCAATCTGTTCGGCGCACGCAAGAAGATGCTGCGGGTGGTGGTCGATCCCATGCGCCTGGCCAGCTATCACCTGTCCATCGACGATGTAGCGCGAGTTTTGGCCAGCACGGATATGGACGTACCGGCGGGCAGCTTCAAATCCGACGATCAGCTTTTGCTGGTGCGGGCCGATGCCTCCCTATGGCGCCCGGAGGATGTAGAGCGCCTGGCGATCAACGATAATGTTCGGCTGGGCGATGTGGCCCGCGCAATCTATGGCCCCAAGGAGGCCCTGAGCCATACCTTGTTGAACGGCCGCAAGGTGATCGGCCTGACCCTGGTACGCAAGGCCAAATCCAATACGATCGCCATTTCGGACGCGGTGGACAAGACCATTCTGCGCCTGAACAGGCATCTGAAGGACGCCCAGGTTATCAAGATTTCCGACGATGCCCGCTTCATTCGCGGTTCGATCCGCGAGGTGGTCTATAGTCTGGGCATCGCTACCTTGGTCGTCATCGCCGTCATCTATGTTTTCATGACCGCCGTGCGCCCGACCCTGATCCCCGCCATAGCCATTCCCATCGCCCTGTCCGGCACCATCGCCGCGATCTGGCTACTAGGTTTTTCCATCAATATCCTGACCTTGCTGGCACTGGTCCTGGCCACGGGCATGATCGTCGATGACGCCATCGTGGTGGTGGAAAATATCCAGCGCCAGCGGGCCCAGGGCAAACCACCCCTGGCGGCGGCGGTCCTGGGCACGCGGCAGGTTTTCTTTGCCGTCCTGGCCACGACGGCGACCCTTGTTTCGGTCTTTCTGCCCATCGCCTTTCTGCCCAGCGTGGCAGGGAAGCTGTTCAGTGAGTTCGGCTTCGTCCTGGCCATTGCCGTGGCCATATCATCGTTCGTGGCCCTGACGCTCTGCCCCATGCTGGCGGCGCGCCTGCCTGCCGACTGGGGCGCGCCGAACCCGGGCGGACCGGGATTTCTGGCACGCATAGGAAATGTTATCGTCAAGGCCTACCAGCGCCTGTTGGATTTTACCCTGGATGCGCCGGTTCTGTTCCTCGGCGGGGCGGTTTTGATCGCGTTGTGCGCGGTAGCGGTCTATCCCACGGTCGATCAGGAACTGCTGCCGAAAGAGGACCGGGGCGCGATCATCATCTATATGCAGGGCCCGGATGGCGTCGGCTTGGATTACATGGACCGCCAATCGGCCCAGGCAGAAGCCATTTTGCAGCCACTTCTCGAAAGCGGCGAAATCAGCAATATATTCGCTATCGTCGGACGTTGGGATCTGAATAGGGTCTATCTGCTGGCTCCCTTGACGCCCTGGTCCGAGCGAGAACGAAGCCAGCTTGAAATCGCCAAGAGCTTGCGCGGGCCGCTGAAAGCCATTCCCGGTGCCACGGCGCGGGTCAGTACGCCGAACAGCCTGAATTTGCGCCGCTCCGGCGGGCGGCTGGAATTCACCCTGACGGGGGGCAACTACGCGGAGATCGCCGCGGCGGCGGATGATTTTCTAGCCGCCATGCACAAACGCCTGCCGAATTTGGACGACCCGGAAATCGAATACCAACAGACCCAGCCGCAGCTCTCGTTGAAGGTCAACCGGCAGCGAGCGGAAGATCTCGGCGTGCCGGTGGAGGGCATTACCACTACACTGCGCGCCATGGTCGACGGGCTGGAAGTGGCGGAGTTGAATGTCAACGACCGCACCATCCCCGTCCGTATCGAATCCGCCGCCGGCGCCATCAACGACCCCAGCGATTTGAGCAATCTTTTTGTGCCGTCCGCCTCCGGTCAGTTGGTGCCTTTGTCGGCCTTTATCACCTTGGAAGAGGTCGGCGTGGCGGCCGAGTTGGACCGGGCCGGGCAAAAACGGGCCATCGAGATCGATGCCCCCCTGGCACCCGATTACACCTTGCAACAGGCCATGGCGGATGTTGAAGCCCTGGCCAGCGATATTCTGCCGCCGGGCATCGGCCTGCATTTCATCCGTGAAGCCGCGACCCTGCAGGATACCTCCCACGACGTGGCGATTACCTTTGCCGTGGCCATTTTGGTGGTGCTGTTGGTCCTGGCGGCGCAATTCGAAAGCGTCTTCAGTGCCGTGGTCATTGTGCTGACCGTACCATTCGGGCTGGCGGCCGCGGTGTTCGCCCTGAAATTCACCGATTCCTCGTTGAATATCTACAGCCAGATCGGCCTGGTCATGCTGGTGGGCCTAATGGCCAAGAACGGCATTCTGGTTGTGGAGTTCGCCGATCAACTGCGCGACCAGGGCCATTCCATTCGCGAGGCCGTGCGGGAGGCCGCCCTGACCCGCCTGCGCCCGGTCATGATGACCATGCTGTCCACGGTGCTGGGGGCCCTGCCCCTGATCCTGGGCAGCGGCCCCGGCATGGAAGCCCGCGCCGCCATCGGCTGGGTCGTATTCGGCGGCCTTGGCATGGCGACCGTCTTTACCCTGATCCTGATCCCCGTGCTCTACAGCCTGCTCGCCCGCTTCCGCGCGCCGCGCGCCCACGCCGGGCAACGACTGCGGGCGGAACTGAGCGAAATCGAACAGGCGGCGGAATAGCGGCTAGTTCGGTTATTTCAATAATTGCGCGGCAGCGGCTTGTAGAGAAAATCCTCGCCCAGATAGCTGATGTCCGGCGCACCGATCTGACCCATGGTCAGGTCGATTTCCCGACCGATGATATCGAGGGCCTTGGTGGCGCCGGGTTTGGCGCCGGCGGTGACACCATAAAGCGTGAAGCGGCCGGTAAATACGAATTTCGCACCCAGGCACAGGGCTGTGACGATGTCGGAGCCGCGCTGGATGCCGCTGTCCAGCATCACGGTCATGCGATCGCCCACCGCCGCGACGATTGCCGGCAACACTTCGACAGAGGCCGGCGAGCGGTCCAGTTGGCGGGCGCCATGATTGGAGACGACGATGCCATCAACACCCAGTTCCGCCGCCTTGATGGCGTCGTCCACATGCATGATGCCCTTGATGACCAGATTGCGGGGCCATAGTTCCCGGTATCTGGCAACATTTTCCCAAGTCAGCGGTGCGGTGACCTGTTGGCTCACCAGATCGGCGATATCATCGGCGGTGGCGCCAGGCTTGGCGTAAGGCAACCAATTGGAAAACATCGGCAGGCCATTTTTCAGGTATCCGGCCAGCCAACCGGGATGGCTGAGGGCATCCATCCTGGTTTCCATAGTCATTTTCAAAGGCCGGGAGAAGCCGTTGCGGGCATTACGTTCCCGGTTTGAATGTATGGGCACATCGACGGTCACGACCAAGGTGGATAATCCGGCGGCGTCGGCCCGGCGGATCAAATCTTCCGATATGGCGTTGTCCCGCGCGGCATAGAGTTGGTACCAGCCATGTTCGGGGGCGGTTTCGCCCAACTCCTCAACCGTGCAGGTGGCAGAGCCCGACATCACGAAGGGTATATTGGCATCCCGGGCGGCGGCGGCCAGCATCAGGTCGCCGCCGGGGCGAAACAGGCCGATCAGACCGGTCGGGGAGATACCAAAGGGGGCATCGTAGGTACGACCGAACAACTCGGTCTTTTTATCGATACCATCAATGTCGCGCATATAGCGGGGCACCAGCGGGGTATCGCGAAAGGCCTGCTGGTTGCGGTCCAGCCCGATCTCGTCATCGGCGCCGCCCTCTATAAAATCATAGGCGATTTTCGGCAGACGGCGCTTGGCCAGCTTGCGCAGATCTTCAAAGTTGATGGCGTCATCGATGCTCATGGTATTCCTCGGGTGTTTTGTTTTGTACTCGCCCTCTATTCTGGCCTGTCGAGACCGTTACGCCAAGTCCGGTTTATTCCGGCCTTCACAGATGGCGCGCGATGGGAGATGATATTTCCAACAATGAGGAAGAGGAAACGCAATGACCGTCACACTGGGCACGGGCGAATATCAATACCGCGTACGGGAAGACTGGGCCAAATTGCCCGATGGCTGGGAGTTCCGGGATGTCGCCGGGGTGGCCGTGGACGGCAAGGACCAGGTCTATGTCTTCAACCGGGGCGAACATCCCATGATGGTGTTCGACAAGGAGGGTAATTTCCTGCGCGCCTGGGGGGAGGATCTGTTCACGCGCGCCCATGGCCTACATATCGGCCCGGACGAAGCGCTGTACTGCACTGACGACGGCGACCACACCGTGCGCAAGTGCACGCCGGAGGGCAAGGTATTGCTGGAAATTGGTGTGCCCGGCAAACCGGTGCCCTATATGAGCGGGGAACCGTTTCATCGCTGCACCCATACGGCGCTGTCACCGGATGAGCATATTTTCGTCTCCGACGGCTACGGCAATGCCCGCGTCCATAAATACTCACCCGACGGCAAGCTGGTGATGTCCTGGGGCGAGTCGGGGACCGAGCCGGGGCAGTTCAACATCGTCCACAACATCGTCGCCGATGACGACGGCTGGATCTATGTGGCGGACCGGGAGAACCACCGGGTTCAGGTTTTCAACACCGACGGCAAGTACGAAACCCAGTGGAATAACCTGCATCGCCCCTGCGGTCTGTTCATGCCGCGCGGCGACTGCCCCCATTGTTTCATTGGCGAACTGGGCCCCGGCATGCCGGTCAATCGCCATGCCCCCAACCTGGGCCCGCGCCTGAGCATTGTCACCAACGAAGGCAAACTGATCGCGCGACTGGGCGGCGAGGATGGCCTGGTCAATGAACCGGGCAAATTCATGGCGCCCCACGGCCTGGCCGTGGATTCCCGGGGCGATATTTACGTGGGTGAAGTCAGCTATACCAACTGGCCGGCCTCCTTCGGTGACAAACCCATGCCGAAGCTGCTGCATACCCTGAAGAAATTGGAAAGGGTCGCTTAGATTTTACCCGGTGTGGGGCGCCCGCTCGTCATACAGGCGCGCCGCGGCTTCCATGGTCATGAATTCGGCGCCCAGGTCGCGCAGCTTGTCTATCAGGCGTTCCAGCATCAACATGCGGTGGCCGCGGCCGATCACATAAGGGTGGCAGGTGTAGGTCAGGATTCCCCAGTCAGTGCAGCGGGTCATGTAGATGAAATCGTCGACCCAGTTTTCCAGCACGCTGTTGGCATTGCGATGGCCGGGCCGGGTGCCGGCCATTTCGAAATGCGGGTGATCGTCCTGGGACCAGCTAATGGGCATTTCGATCAAAGGCGTTTCGGGCCCGAAGACCATGGGTTTCTGTAGATCGATGACGTCCCCCTGGCGCGCCCGGTAGGGGGTGTAGTCGTCCCCCATCATGGAACTTTCATAGAAGAAACCGTGCTTGATCAGCAATTCCAAGGTATGGGGACTTAAATCCCAGGCCGGCGAACGGTAGCCACGCGCGCGCTGGCCGCATAGGCGCTCAATGGTGTCGTTGGCGCGGATCATCTCCGCCTCTTCCTGCTCCCGTTCCAACAGGGCCGGCTGCACGTGGGTCCAGCCATGGTGGCCGATTTCGTGGCCGCCTTCGACCACTTGGGCACAAGCCTCCGGATAGGTCTCGATGGTGAAGCCGGGTACGAACCAAGTCGTGGCGATCTGCTCCGCCCGCAGCAGAGAGAGGATGCGGCCCGCCCCCACGATGCCGAATTCGCCCCGGGATATTGGTGTGGGCGTGGTCATCTCGCGGGCGATGTGCCCCGACATGACGTCGAAATCAAAAGTCAGACAAACAATATGCCGTGCCATGAAACCACCTATCCCGTTTCCTATTTACCGGTCGTGATTGTGCGGCCACATCTGCTGGAGCGCAATGCCGCCGTGCCGCCGGAATTTCCGTTTTCTCTGAACTCAACCCCAGGTACGATGTTGTCGTCGCTATGGGAGGTGAAAAGAATGTAAAGACGCAGCTTTGGCAAGACCGGCCTGGAGGTTTCAATCCTGGGCTTCGGCGGGGCGCCCGTCGGGTTTCTGGAGACGGAACAGCGGGACGTGGCCGATATTCTGAACGGCCTGCTGGATCAGGGCGTCAACCTGATTGACACCGCCGCCGGTTATTCCGGTTCCGAGGAGATGATCGGCAAGACCATCGGCGGGCGCCGGGACGATTATATTCTGGTCTCTAAATGCGGCAGGGCCATGGAGGGCGTTGAAGGCGCCGAATGGTCAGAAGAAGTGATTACCAACACCCTGGACCGCGCCCTGGCTCGCCTGCAAACGGATCATCTGGATGTTATGCTGTTGCATACTTGCGATTTGGAGACATTGAAGGCGGGCGAGGCGGTGGGCGCGCTGGTCAAGGCGCGGGATGCCGGCAAGATCCGCTTTTTGGGCTACGCCGGCGACAATGAAGCGGCAGCCTACGCCGCCCAGCTAGATGACGTGGCGGTGATCGAAACCTCGGTCAGTATCTGCGATCAAGCCAATATTGAAAATGTGCTGGCCCCCTGCCGGGAAAACAACGTCGGCGTCCTCTCCAAACGCTCCATCGCCAATGCCGCCTGGAAGGGCGCCGCGCAACAGCGGGGCATGTATGTGAACTACGCCGAAAATTACGCCCAGCGCCTGGAAAAAATGGCCATCACACCGGAGGATCTCGGCTTCTCGGGTCCCGAAGACTGGCCCGAAATCGCCTTGCGCTTCACATTGTTCCAGCCGGGATTAAGCTGCGCCATCGTGGGTACGACGAAGCCGGGCAATGTGACGACAAACCTTGCCGCCGCCGCCAAGGGCCCGCTGCCTGAAGATGCCGCCGGCAAAATCCGGGCGGCGTTCCGACAGGCCGAAGCCGCCACCGGTGAAACCTGGCTGGGATTGCAATAACGCTTAGGCGTTGCCCTTCAGGGCCTGGAGGCCCGCGCTTAGGCTTTCGCCGAGCAATCCCATGTCGTGGCTATAGGAAATCATGCGGTAGCCGCGGTTTTTCAGGTCCTGGCCCCAGTCCAATGTAGGCATCATGGCGCCGGCGGATTTGCCATTTTTCTCGGCTGCCTCGACAATCTTGTCGATGCCGCGCTGCAGATCCGGGTGATCAAACTGTCCGGGAATGCCTAATGACAGGGATAGATCCGCGTGGCCCAGATGGGCCACGTCGATACCGTCCACGGCCATGATTTCGTCAATATTGTCCAATCCGTCCTTGGTCTCGATCAGGGCCGCGACCAGGGTACGGTCCATTGCGGCGGTTGCCTTTCCTGCCATATCGCCGCCCGTATAGTCGTCATGGGCGCCGCCGAAGATGGCCCCGCGCACGCCGGCGGGGGGATAGCGTGTCCAGCTGACCAGCTCGCGGGCCTCCTCCGCGCTGCCCACCATCTGGTACAGCAGACCAAAGCCGCCAACATCGAGCATACGGGCCGTGATGTTGTAGGCCTTGCCGGGCGGCCGCGCGATGGGAACCAAGCCGACGGCGGCGCACAGGGCGAACTGGGTCTTCATATCCTCGATCGTGAAGCCGCTGTGTTCCAGATCGTAGAGAATGAAATCAGCGCCCGAATTGGCCACGATGCGCGGCAGGCCGGGGCTGAGGAATTCAAAAATCATGGTGCCGTAGACGGTTTCGCCGGCGGCGAGTTTGGTCTTCATGGGATTTGTTCGCATAATAAACCTCAACTGACGAATTCAAGGACGGAATCAAATGTCGCCTCGCGGACGACCACGCGGTCGGCCTCGTCGATGGCGGGCGTGGTGATCCCGCGGATCTTGTCCAGGCTGTCAGCCCGGACAACCAGGGCGCCAAAGATGGAGTCGCGCCCGGCCATGGCAGAAGCCGCCGCGCCGTAGCGTGCGCCATAGGCGGCAGGCGTCATGATCGTCAGTTGCCCTCCGTTGAAAGCCACGGCAAGGCTATCGCCCGTACCCGCGACCTCGGAATGCAGCAACTTGGCGAAGCCCTCGGCCTCCTCCGCGTGCTTGGTCGAGGCGATGACGAATTCGGGCATGGCCTGGGCGCCGTTGCCATGACTTTGCCATTCCGGGCGCCAGACCAGTTCCGGCGTGTTGTGTTCGCAGAAATAGACCCGGCCGCCGGGGAAAATGCCGCTGCGCACGGCGACGGTGCGAAACGCCGCATCCTTTGCGCCGCCGGGCAATTCGACGGGCCGGGTAAAAGCCTTGGGTGGATCGCCGGCCATGTCGAGGGATTGTAAATGGGCAAAAGTCTCGTCCACGTCCTTGGTCTTGAAGACCAGACCGTTGATGCCCAAGGGCGCCTCGGCGATATCCTTGCGGGGGTTCTCGGCGCCGGGTGGCAGGCCGATCAATTCCATATAGTCGGTGCCGAACATCATCAGATGATTGATCGAGCCCAGGGAATGATAGCCCCGCGGCGTCAGGGAAAAACCCAGACCGGTGAACAACCCCTCGGCCCGATCCATATCGAACTGTACGTTGATAACCGTGTGGTCCAATTGCGCCTGTTCCGCCATTACCTATCTCCTATCCGACCAATTTTATCCGACCAATGTCGCGTACGTGCCCCGGCCCATGGCGACCAGTTGATCCTGTTCGTTCATGACATCGATATCAACCACGGTGACCGTCCGGCCCGTGCGACGCACCCGCGCCACCGCCGTCAAGGAGTCTCCCACCGCCGGCTTCAAATAGTCGATGCGGATATTAATGGTCGGCACGCCACCGCCCAGCAGCATCCCGATGGCATAATCACCCACCGTATCCACGAACGAGGCGATGGGACCGCCATGAAATTGTTTCGTACCCGCCACCCGTTCCAGGCTGGGGTTCATAGGCATTCTGACGGTGATTTCCGATGCGTCATAGTCCAGGGACAAGGCCTGCAATCCCAAGGTGGAGATGGCGGGGGATTTTTCGAATGTCGCCTGGATCTGTTCCAGGGTCAGGCGTTCAGGTTTATCATTCATGGCCACTCCTTAGGGTGTCGGCTTAAGGCGTCAGTACGACTTTGCCGAAGACCACGCGGTCTTCCAGCATGCGGAAGGCCTCGTTGACCTCCTCCAATGGCAGCGTGACATCGATGATCGGTTTCAGGGAACCATCACCCAGCAACTCGATCAGCGTGGTCAGATCCTCGCGCAGCCAGCCATTGGCGCCCAGCACCTTCAACTCGTACGACCAGATAAACCTCAGATCCTCCGCCGGATCATAACCCGCCGTGGCGCCGCAGGTCAGCACCTTGCCGCCGCGATGAAGCACACGCAGACCCGGCACCCAGGTATCGCCGCCGGTGAAATTGACCACCACATCAAGGCCGTCTTCATATTTTCGCCGGTGCGGTTTGCCGAACTTCGTCCAGACCGCCTTCATAAAGTCTTCTTCCACATAATTGATCAGATGATCGGCGCCGATGTCTGCCAGACGATCCAGTTTCTCTTGGTTCGAGGCGCAGGCGATGACTTCGCACCCGACCCGCTTGGCCAGTTGCACAGCGCAAGTGCCAACCCCGCCCGAGGCACCGAGTATCAGAACCTTGTCACCCTTCTGCACTTCGCCGATTGTGTACATCATGCGTAAAGCCGTGCCGTAGGCGACGGGCAGACATGAAGCCGCGGCGTAGGACACGTTATCGGGCAGATGCACCAGGTGATGGGCGGGAACCTTGCAATATTCCGCCAGGCCGCCGTGCCACATCTCACCGATCAGGCCGCCGGGGCCAACCCGGTCGACAGGGTCGATCATCACGCGGTCGCCGGCCTTCCAATCCTTAATGTCAGAACCTACCTCGACAATCTCGCCCGAGAAATCCAGCCCCATGATGCAGGGCATGGGCACCTTGATGCCGGGCATGCCCTTGCGGGTGAAGATATCGTGGTAATTGAGCGAGGTCGCGCCGACCTTAACGACGACGTCTTCCGGACCCGGTTGCGGATCGGGGAAATCGTTGTCTATGTAGATCGAGCCTGGACCACCGTGCTGGTCAATAACTGCTGCTTTCACGTTGTTTCCTTACTTTCCCAAATTTCCCTGCCGCGCGCTTCAAGGCCCTTGCGGTCGATCTTGCCCGGACCGGCCAGGGGTAGTTCGTCCATGAAGATGACCATGCGGGGATGTTGATAGGCCGGCGCCCGGGCCAGGGCGTGCTGTTTAAGATCGTCTTCGCTAACCGTGGCGCCAAGTCTGCGGACCACGAAGGCAATGGGTTTTTCGCCCTTGATATCATCGGGCACCGGGACGACGCAGCTTTGCGCGACGCCTTCGTGGCTGACAAGGGTGCTTTCCACTTCGCCCGGATAGATATTCTCGCCGCCGCACACGAACATATCGTCGTCCCGGCCCACGAAATAATAGGCGCCGTCGGGTTCACGGCGGAAAACATCACCGGAATTGTACCAACCGTCCGGGGTGATAACCTCGGCCGTCTTTTCCGGCAGATTCAGATATCCAAGGGTGTTGGCCGGCGTGCGCTGCCATAAAACGCCTTCCTCCGCCTCGTTGCCATTCTGGTCGATCAATTTCAGATCGACGCCTGCCACTTGAAAGCCCGAAGACATGGGCGGCACCACCTTGCCCGGAACGGCGCCCAGTACCATGGGCCCGGCCTCGGTCGTGCCGTAACCGTTCATGATATTGGCGCCGGGGAACACTTCCTCTACCCGGGACCACAGCTTTGGCGAAACCGGGGCCGAACCCATGCGCACGATGGATACGGAGGACAGATCCAGGCTTTCCAACAGATCCTCTTCCATGAAGGACATGGCCAGCATGGTAGGCACTGAGGTGATCCAGGTGCATTTGAAGCGCTCAATAGCCTGCAAATATTTGCGGGCATCAAACTCCGGCATCAGCACGGTCAGGGTGGAGGCCCCGTGGCCAAACAGCAGCGTACATAGCGCATTCATATGATACAACGGCGCCGCCACCAACATTCGGTGGTGATTGTAAGGCCACCCACCCATGCGACCGCGCAGGGCCCACAGATGGCCGTTTTGGGTCAGAGGCACGCCCTTGGGACGCCCCGTGGAGCCGGAGGTATAGAGCACCATGGCGACGTCTTCTTCGCCGGGGCGGACGGCTTCGAACGGGCCCGGCTCCAGCAAGGCCTCGAACGCCTCCTCTCCCGAACTATCAAAATCGGTTACCGGCAGATCGACGCTGAACAGATCCCGGCGCGCGCCATCGCAAATGACATACTTGGACGAACTGTCGCCTAGAATATAGTCGACCAACTCGCCCGGAAACTTGTAGCCGATAGGCACGGCGGCCATACCGGCGCGCAGAATGCCCAGATAGGCAATCAGAAATTCCGCCCGGTTGGCAGAAAGGATCGCCACCGCATCGCCGGCGACCAGCCCCCGGCCCATTAATCCACGGGCACAGGCATTGGCGGCATCGTCGATGTCCCGATGGCTGTAATGCCGGGGCGCATCCCAATCCAGACAGTCGATCAGGGCCGGATTATCGCCGCCCAATTCAGGATCAAACAGGGCGCCCAGATTATACGCGGAAAACATATCTATTCACTGATTCGGTTGCGATTCGGTTGCGATTTGGTTGCTTGCGGGACCGGAACTGTAGGTGCCCCCACGCATCCAAGTCAAGACGGCGAAGACAGGCCCGTGAGGATAAATTCGCGCAATGCGGCGTGTTCCGGATCCTTGTCCCGGGTCGACAGCCAGTGCAGGCCGATTGAGAATCCTTCCGCCTTGAAAGGCAATTCAAACAGGTCCATGGGGAAGTGCCGCGCGGATCGTTCAGCCAGCTGCCGGGGCAGGGTCACGATATGGTCGGTTTCGGATACCAGCAGACAGGCAGATAAGAAATGCGGCACCGAGCAGACCACGCTTCGCTGCTGTCCTATTGCGCGAAGATGGTTGTCTATGACACCCCGCCGACCGCCCCTGTCGGGCGCCACCAGAATATGACCATGGGACAGGTACTTGTTCAGCGGAATCGCCGTCAGCATTTTACCTTTTGGGCCTCTCCCGGCGTCATGACCACGGCGGGTGACGCAGACGAAATCCAACGTCACCATGGGCCTCGAGACGAGGTTCTTGAGGTTTCTGACCGCGGCTTCCAAATGCGCGATCACAAAGTCGACCCGCTCCAACTCCAACTCGTCCTGCAGAATATCACTGCGGAACGGCTTGACCTCAACCGAAACACCGGGTGCCGCCGTAGCCAGACCGCCGATCAGATCGGTCAGAAACAATGCTTCCTCCAGATCGGACATGACAAACGTAAAATTACGTTTCAAATCCGCTAAGTCGGTGCCACTAGTGGCACCTTCCCTGGCGACGTTCTGCAGATCGGCCAGGGCCCGTTCGATGATCGGTGCCATCTGGGTCGCGAACTTGGTCGGTAACATGCCGTTCTTGGAGCGCACGAAAAGCTGATCGCCCAACTGGCCCCGCAGCCGCGTCAGGGCATTGGAGGTGGCCGGCTGGGTTAGCCCAAGGCTAAGTCCTGCCTGCGAGACGGAGCCGTGGCGCATGATCGCCGCGAAAACAGCATACAGATTAAGGTCCATACAAAATTCATAAAATCAATATACTGATATATCAATAATAAATTTCATCAATTCCACATGCCTGCCTATCCTCACTTCAGGGAAACACTTGAGCAGAGGAGAAGCTCCATGTTCGGCATCTTGATTCAATACGATTACGACGGCGACGAAGGACCATGGCTGGCGGCGGCGGAGGAATTCGTAGCGGCCATAGACGCGGACCCCGCCTTGCACGGCAAATTCAGTTACCGGGTGAATGTGGCGCCAGATGGGGTCGGCCGGGTGCATGTGGGCGAATGGGATAGCGAAGAGACCTTGTCCCATTTGCAGTCCCAGGATTTTTTCAAGACCTTCGCCGCCAAGATTGGCGAATTCTCCGGCAGCGGGCCGAACGCAACGCGCCTGAGCCTGGCGGCCGAGACAGCCGGGTGATCGCCATGAATACCCTGTTGCTGGTTTCGGGTGGCCTGGCCGCTTTCATGGTGCTGGGGCACAGCACGATCGGGCGCAAACAATTCTTTCTGCCCATGTTGGAAGCAAGCTTTGATCCGATCTCTAAACGGATCATGGCATTCGTCTGGCACATGTCCACGGCGACCCTGGTGATCGCGGCGGCGGCGCTATTGTATGGCGGTCTGGGAAAGGTGAGCGCCGAAGCGGCCGGTCCCCTGGTGCTTTACGTCGCCTTGCAGTTTCTGGCCTACGGTGCGGTGCATCTGCTGCTGGTGTCGACCTCGAAATTGCCCGGCGCGGTGTACAAGCAGTTCCAATGGTCATTGTTCCTGGCCGTCGGCGTCACGGCCCTGGCCGGAACGACTAGTTAAAGCGCAGTTTGTATTTCACCACGCGGTCGTTGCCAGAATCCGAGATCCAAAGCGTATCACCACGGCTTTCCACCCCTTCCGGTGTCGTGAAAAGGCCTGGTCCCTTGCCGGCATGGCCGGAGCCAAGGGTCAGCACCAGCCGCCCGTCGGAGGCGATGAACTTGACCTGATGGTTATTCTTGTCGGCGGCGATCACCACGCCGTCGGGCAGAACATCCTGATAGCGGACGCCATCGAACTTGTAAGGCGCGCCACCACGTTCCTGTTTGATCTTCAATTCCGGCGACAGGCGCAGCATGCGGTCGTTGCCAGCGTCGGAAAGCCAGATGTCCCCGTCCGGCGCCACTTCAAGATCATGGGGCGAAGACAGGCCGTCCAGCACGGCGACCACTTTGCCATCCTGATAAGCCACCACGTTGCCCGACCAGGCGCCACCCACATAGATACGGCCGTTGGGGTGGGCCAGAACACCTTCGGGACCACGAATTTGCGCGGTCAGCTCGCCAATCTGTTTGGCCTTGATCCCATCCATCTCGTAGATAACCACCCGATTGTTGTGGGTATCGGCCACATAGGCCCGGCCCTGATCATCATAATCGATGTCGTGGGTGCCCGATTGGTGATCGGAACCGAACGATCCGACAAATTTCAGGGTTTCCGGATCGAGAATGGCGACGCGGTTGTGTCCCACGTCGGACACGAAGAGATAACGGCCGTCCGGCGACAGTTTCAGATCATGAGGGTTTTCAAGATCGGCGGTGCTAGCGCCCAGGAATTCGAGCCGCGATTCCGCGATGGCCTGATTGGCAAGGGCAATCACGGTCATACACATCAAAAGCATTCTGCGGATCATGTCGCGCCTCCACCAGCCAACTGTGTCAGTATACTGGAAAACCATATCCAATTTTCCGGAGAGAATGGAAATGAAACTTCGCAAGACCATGACGATCAAAGAGGTGATCGAAACGGATAGCATGGGCCAGGCCTGCGACCCTATCGTTCGTGTGGTCGCCATGGCGGTGGTTGAAAACCCCTTCGCCGGCAGCCATGTTGAGGATCTATCGCCGCTATTTGACATGGGCGGTCAGCTTGGCGAGCGGCTCATGGAACAGGCGGTCGCCCTGCTGGATGGGCCGCCGGTCAGCTATGGCAAAGCAGCCATTGTCGGCGCCGCCGGCGATCTCGAACATGGCGGGGCGATGATCCATCCGAAGCTGGGCAAGCCCATGCGGGCCGCGGTGGGCGGCGGCGAGGCCTTGATCGCCTCGAACGCTAAAGTGGCGGCG
>JABIRL010000178.1 GCA_018667855.1 Rhodospirillaceae bacterium | reverse complement strand
TGCCAGATCTCGTCGGCATCGTTGACCCGGTGCCAGGCCGAGACCTCGCCCGCCCGCAGCAGGTAGTAGATCGCCGTCATGGCGCCGCGCCCGCCGTCGGCGGGAGCATGGCGGTAGGTTTCCGCATAATGCCCGCCCTCGGGGTGGGGTTGCAGGTTCAGGGCGGCAATGGCCTGTTCCGCTGTAAAATCAGATTGATCCGCCATGATCAGAGCAGGAACAGCGCAGCCAGGCCGAGAAATACAAAAAAGCCGACCACGTCGGTAATGGTCGTCAGAAACACCGTGGCGGCAATAGCCGGGTCGATGCCGGCGCGGTCAAGACCAAGGGGTATTAACGTGCCCGCCAGACCTGCCACCACCATGTTGATCACCATGGCGACGGCGATAACCACGCCCAAGGTTGGCTGGTCGAACCAGAACGCGGCAACCAGACCAACCAACAGGGCGAAGAGAACACCGTTCATGGCGCCTACCGCCAGTTCCTTGCCGACAATGCGTAAGGCATTGGCCGCCGTCAGTTCGCGCGTGGCCAGGGCGCGCACGGCCACGGTCAGGGTCTGGGTGCCCGCGTTACCGCCCATGGAGGCGACGATGGGCATCAACACGGCCAGGGCGACGATCTGTTCGATGGTCGCATCGAACAAGGCGATGACCATGGATGCCAGGATCGCGGTGCCGAGGTTGACCAGAAGCCAGCTGGCCCGGGTCCGGGTCGTGCGCAGCGCCGTATCCGACAAATCGGTCTCGGACGACACACCGGACAGTCGCATCAGATCCTCCTCGGCCTCTTCCTCCAAAACCGTGGCCGCGTCATCGAAGGTGATGACCCCGACCAGGCGGCCGGCGTTGTCGATCACCGGGGCCGATGTCAGACGGTATTGCTGGAACAGAAAGGCCACTTCCTCCTGGTCCATATCGACCGGAATTGTTGTCGCCTCTGCCTCCATGATTTCCCGCAACAATACGGGGCGGCGCGTGCGCATCAAACGGTTCAAGGCCACTTGGCCGATCGGGCGATGGCGGGGGTCGATGACGAAAATTTCATAGAATTCGTCGGGCAGCTCCTCTGTATCGCGGCAATAATCGATCACCTGGCCGACGCTCCAATAGGCCGGGACGGCGATCAGGTCCCGTTGCATCAGGCGCCCGGCGCTGTCCTCGGGGAAAGACAGGCCTTCCAGGACCGCCGCCCGATCCGGCGCGGGCACCCTGGCCAGGACCTGTTCGCGGCGCGCCGCGTCCATTTCTTCCAACAAATGGACAGCTTCATCCGTGTCCAGTTCTGGAATAGCCCGGGCGACTGCATGGGGGCTCATCACCGCCAGCAGATCCGCCAGTACGGAACCTTCCAGATCGATCAGTGTATCCACATCAAGGTCATCGCCAAGGGCAAGGGCGAGGCGGCGACGGTCCTCGCGCCCCAGTACAACGGCTAGGTCGGCAATATCAGCCGGACGCAGAGGCGCGAGCAGATCGTGGACGCCTCCATCAAGATCGTCCGCCAAGGCTGCCTCGACCGCGCGGACCAATTCCGTATTGACGGCATAGACATCCTCGAATGACGTTGGGGCCTCGATCTGGTCCTGGGGATGCTGCTCGTTCATGATGGCGAGACTATAATACGGACAACAAGAAAACCCCTCGAAAACAATTCGTCTTCGAGGGGTTTATTTGTAGTTGATTTGGTGCGGTCGAGAAGACTCGAACTTCCACGGGGTTTCCCCCACAGCGACCTCAACGCTGCGCGTCTACCAATTCCGCCACGACCGCGGCAAATCGACTATATTTGTGGGAAATAGCAAAAACCAAGGCCTGCCGCAAGCGTAGAGCCGGACTCATTCGTCTTCAATATCAATAGTCTCGGTTACCTGAACGGCAACATTCTCGCCGTTGACCATGATCTCGCCACGGGCAATTAGCTTGTTGTTGGCCAATATCCAGACGTAATCTTCCGTGGTGGCGTCCAGCTCGATCACCGCGCCACGGCCCATGCGCAGCAGTTGGTGAATCGGCATTTCGGTGCTGCCGATTACCACGGATATTTCCAGATCAACATCAGCTAAACGTTGGTCGTTCATGAACTGCCCAAACTCATTATTACGGTGACCCCATAGCTATGCCTGGACATGGTTATGATAGGGTTAAGATAGCGGCAAGGGCGTGGGAATAAATTAATGGAATGGCGCATCAGCGACGAACTGATCGATTATCAACAGGCCGTTCGAACCATGGAGGAACGGGTCGCCGCCATTCGCGCCGACGAGGCGGATGAGCTTGTCTGGCTGTTGCAGCATCCAGCCCTGTATACGGCGGGAACCTCGGCCAAGGAGGCGGATTTGTTGGATTCGGGCGGCCTGCCGGTCTATCGGACGGGCCGGGGCGGGCAATATACCTACCATGGCCCCGGCCAGCGCGTCGCCTATGTCATGTTGGATTTGCAGCGCCGCAAGCTGGATATTCGCTGTTATGTGGCCATGCTCGAAGATTGGCTTATCGCGACGCTGAACCGCTTCAGCCTGCGGGGAGAGCGCCGGGAGGGCCGTGTGGGCATTTGGATCGACCGGGGCCATGGCCGGGATGACAAAATCGGTGCCATCGGCGTTCGCGTGCGCCGCTGGGTCACTTATCACGGTATCTCGCTGAATGTGGAACCGGATCTATCCCATTACGACGGCATCGTGCCCTGCGGCATTCAGGAGCACGGCGTGACCTCGCTGGTGGATCTTGGCCTGCCCATTGATATGGCCGAGGTGGACGTGCAACTGGCCCAAGCTTGGGCGGACATCTTCGGCGGCGAAACGATTTAGCAGGCTGCCAAAAAAAATCCAGAAACTCCGGCCCTTCGATGTCATTCCCGCGAAAGCGGGAATCCATGCCTGAATTTTCCACATCTCTTAAGGTATTGAAATGTAAGTGTCTTTAGACTCAGTGTGGATTCCCGCTTTCGCGGGAATGACAACAAAAATCGAAATCGACAGCCTTGAAATCGTTTTTCAGCAGCCTGCTAAGCCGCGATTGCCAGATATTCGCGTCTGATCAGAGCCGACAGTCGCTTCATTCCATCGGTGATATCCTCGGCCGAACAGGTCGCGAAAGACAGGCGAAGGGTATTTTCGCCACCGCCGTTTGCGTGAAATGCGGCGCCGGGAACAAAAGCCAGCTTTTCCTCGGCCAAAGCCTTTTCGAGCAGGGGTTTCGCATCCATGCCGGTGGGCAGGGTCAGCCAGACGAACATGCCGCCCTCGGGTTCCGTGAAATCGACGCCGTCGGGTAAATATTGTTGCAGTGCGGAAACCATGGAATCCCGGCGCTGGCCGTAGACCTGGCGCAAAGTCCCGACGTGACGATCCAGAATATCCCTGGCGAGCTCGTGGGCTAAGATTTGGTTATAGGTGGCGGTGTGCAGGTCGCTGGCTTGCTTCAGCAACACCAACCGCTCCAACAGGATTCGCGGCGCGATGGTCCAGCCGACCCGCAGACCCGGCATCAGGGTCTTTGATACGGTGCCCAGTTGAATGATCCGGCCCCTGTCATCCCATTGTCCGGGCCCCAGATATTCACCCTCCAGTTCAAGCAGGGAAGGCGGCGGTGGGGCGTCATAGTACAGTGATCGGTAAGCGGCATCTTCCAGTACCGTCACGTCATACCGGTGGGCAAGTTCGACAACCCGCCGGCGCCGATCCTCCGACAGGCTGAAGCCGCCCGGATTCTGATAATCAGGGATTGTGTAAAGCAGACGGGCACCATTTTTACAGGCGGATTCTAGGCTTTCCATGACCAAACCATCACGGTCTGTTTCGATTGGCATGTAACGGGCGCGCCGGGTGCCGAATACCTGCAGAGCGCCCAGGTAGGTCGGCTCGGCAACCGCGATGGTTTGACCGCCGTTGATCAGCGCCGATGCCAACAGCATCAGTGATTGCTGTGCACCGTTGGTCACAAGAATATTTTCCGTCCCCAATGTCACACAAGGTGTCGAATGGTGTTCCGCGATCCAATGCCGGAGTGGTGGATAGCCTTCCGTTTGCGAATATTGCATTGCCTGGCAATCGCGGTCCGGTTCGGCGGCAAGGTTTTCAGCGATCCGGCCCGCCTGGAGCATGGGAAACAGGGCCGGATCGGGAATGCCGCCCGCAAAAGACATGATCCCAGGGTCCGCCAGGACTTTTAACAGTTCTCGGATTTCCGATGCCTTGATGGCACCGGCATCACTGGAGAATTTTGCTTCCCAGTTCATGGCAATGGGCTTTCAATTAAATTAAGGTCAGTATTAGTGACCTTAATTTAATTGCGCGTCAATGCCGAATTTCGAAATTAAATTATAACGAGCCTGAAAATTACGACATGGACCGCTTACAAGCCACGACCGATGATCTCCTTCATGATCTCGTTGGTGCCGGCGTAGATACGTTGGATACGGGCATCCGCCCAGGCGCGGGCAATGGGGAACTCCCACATGTAGCCATAACCGCCGTGCAATTGCAGGCATTCATCGATCACCTTGCATTGGGTATCGGACGTCCACCATTTCGCCATCGCGGCGGTTTCGGCATCCAGTTTGTCTTCCAGCATCAGGCCGATCAGCTTGTCCACGAAGGTCCGCGCCACGGTGGCCTGTGTCTTCACCTCCGCCAGCTTGAAACGGGTATTCTGAAAATCCAGGATTGGCTGGCCAAAGGCTTCCCGCTGCTTGGTGTAATCAATGGTCCATTCCACGGCCGCCTCCATATTGGCCACGGCGGAAACAGAGAGTTGCAGACGCTCCCAGGCTAACTCCTGCATCAGATAGATGAAGCCCTTGCCCTCTTCACCCAGCAGATTGGTCATGGGCACGCGCACATCGTCGAAAAACAATTCCGATGTGTCCTGGGCTTTCAGGCCGATCTTTTCCAGGTTGCGGCCCTTGCGGAAACCTTCCCGATCAGACTCCACCAATACCAGTGATGTGCCCTTGGCGCCGGCTTCGGGGTCGGTCTTACAGACCATGATAACCACATCGCACATTTCGCCATTGGTAATGAATGTCTTGGCGCCATTGATGACCAGTTCGTTGCCGTCCTTCAGGGCCGTGGTGCGGACCCCCTGCAGGTCGCTGCCCGTACCCGGTTCGGTCATGGCGATGGCGCCAATCATCTCGCCCTTGGCCATTTTGGGCAGAAATTTGCGCTTCTGCTCTTCCGAGCCATAGCGGTTGATATACGGCGCGACAATTTCCGAATGCAGGCCGAAACCGGGGCCGGTGGCGCCGGCGCGAGCTAGCTCCTCCATCAGAACAACACTATAAGTGCGGTCCACGCCGCCGCCGCCGTATTCTTCCGGCATGGAGGCGCACAACAGGCCCAATTCACCTGCTTTCAGCCAGGCCTCCCGGCTGATCTTGCCGTCTTTTTCCCATTGCGCGTGAAAGGGCGAGATTTCCTCTTCCACGAAACGACGCACCGTGTCGCGAAAAATTTCGTGATCACTGTCAAACAGAGTTCTTTCAATGCCGGCCATAATGCTCTTCCCAATCCTTTTATGCCGCCGCCAGGCGGGTACCTTGTTCGATAGCGCGCAGGGCATCCAATTCCCCGGCCTTGTCGGCGCCACCAATTAAATGAACCGTCATGCCGCCCGTGACCAGGTCGTTGTGCAAGTCCCGCAATTCTTCCTGTCCGGCGCATACCACCACATTATCCACCGCGACAACACGGTCTTCGCCGTCAACGGTGATATGCAAACCTTGATCGTCAATTTTGCGGTAGGTCGCCCCGCCCACCATCTCAACACCTTTCATCTGCAGACCGGCGCGAATGGCCCAGCCCGTGGTCATCCCAAGGCCCCGACCAAGGGATTGCGCCTTGCGTTGCAGCAGGGTGATCTGGCGCGGTGAATGCATAGCCGGGCCGTCGGGCGATAGGCCGCCGTCGTGGCCAGGGTCGCGATCAACGCCCCATTCCCGCAGCCAGCGGTCAATATCGGGCTTAGCCGGATCACCGGGTCCGCCGTCATGGCTCAGGAACTCGGCAACGTCGAAGCCGATGCCGCCCGCGCCAATAATCGCCACACGCTCGCCGACCGCTTCGCCGTGTTGCAACACATCCACATAGGACAGCACCATGGCATGGTCGATGCCGGGCAGGTCCAAAGCTCGGGGCCGCACGCCGGTCGCCAGGATAACTTCATCAAACCCCGCGGTCTGCAATTCCGCCGCGGTCGCGGTATGATTCAGCTTCAGGGTAACGCCAAGGCGTTTGATCTGCGCGTCCCAATAGCGGATCGTCTCGCCGTAGTCTTCCTTGCCGGGAATGGCTTTGGCCATGTTGAATTGACCGCCGATGCGATCCGCGCCCTCGAAAACCGTAATGTCGTGACCACATTCCGCCGCTGTGATGGCATAGGACAGACCACCTGGACCGGCACCGACGACGGCGATTTTCTTTTTGGCGGTCGCCGGCTCGATCTCCAACTCTGTTTCGAAGCAGGCGCGGGGGTTGACCAAACAGGTGCAAACCTTGCCCTTGAAGATGTAATCGAGACAGCCCTGGTTGCAGGCAATACAGGTATTGATCTCTTCCGCCTTGCCGGCCTTGGCCTTGGCCACGAAATCAGCATCAGCCAGAAACGGCCGCGCCATGGAGACCATGTGCGCCGATCCGTTCGCGATCAGGGCTTCCGCCTGGGCCGGGTCGTTGATGCGGTTCGAGGCGATCAGCGGTATCCCCACTTTGTCCATCATGCGGGCCGTGGCCCATGTGAAGGCGCCCCGGGGTACCGAATGCATGATGGTGGGAATGCG
>JABIRL010000041.1 GCA_018667855.1 Rhodospirillaceae bacterium | reverse complement strand
TGGTGCAAATAAGTCAACTCTCCGCCACCATGGACCTGATCATGGCTGGCCAGGATCTGTTCCACCAGGGTCGTTCCGGACCGCGGCATGCCAACAATGAACACGGGGTGTTGGTCCTGGTTTTCCGCCACGGTATCCGGCTCCGACCGGTCAAAAGTGGCAATCAGGTCGGAAATGTACTGCGCATAGGCTTCCGGGTCATAAATTTGCCGGTTCATGGCGTTGGCCGCCTTGAATTGCGCAAAGGCTCGATCATAGGCGCCCCGGCGTTCGTATAACCGCCCCAGGGCGAACCGCAGGTTCATTTCACCTGTCCCCGCGACAGCGGTGCCGGCATGCATATGTGTTGGGATTTGGCCCAAAAGCACGGCTAAACTGCGCTCGGCCCGTTCCACCGCTTCGTCTTCCCTGTCCATCCGCCCAGCCATTGTCGCGAATGCCGCCGCCACAACGGGGCTCAACGGTGCCGAAACGGAATTGCCCATGACCTGCGTTAACCGCTCCCGGGCCTGGTCGTAGTCGCCCTTACGTTCGTGCACATAAACAATGCCCGTAACGGCGCCTTCGAGGCCCTGATCCAGTTTCAATGCCGCTTCGAAGGAAGACTGGGCCTGGTCCAACAAACCTTGCGTAATGAAGCAGTTGGCCAGATTTATCAGCACATCCGGATAGTCGGGCCGCCCGTCCAGGACCTGGCGGTAAAGCTCTATCGCCTCATCCTCGCGGCCCCGCACCTGCAGGAGAGAAGCCAGGCTGGCCAATAATTCCAAATCCTCCGGCGCCAGAGCGACAGCGCTGCGAAACTGCGCTTCGGCCTCCTCGAAGCGGCCCAGTTGGCGGAGCGATTGTGCGGCCTTGGCATGACACAGTGGTTCCGGCGTTCCGGAATTGATCAGGACCATGAATTCAGTCAGGGCGGCCTCGTTCTTGTCCTGAAGGGCCAAAACCGTACCCAAATGAAGTTTGGCCGCGCGATCGTCCGGCGCAACCGACAGGGCCGCCCGGAAGCTCTCTTCGGCGGCCGAAAACTGCCCCGCCGCATGTTGTGCCAGGCCCAGGTTGTTCAGGAACAACGGCTCCCCCGGTTTTAAGTTGGCGGCTTTTTCCATGTGGCGGATGGCGCGGGCCTGATCACCGCTTTGATGCGCGGTCAGACCCAGTAAATGCAGCGCATCGGGATGGTCTGGCGCCCGTTTCAAGATCGCACGATAGGCCCGGGCCGCGCCGCCCAGGTCGCCCGCCTGATGTTTCTCCACCGCCCTTTGCAGCTGGGCCGCCAAAGACTGCTGCGAATTTTGCTTGGTCTCCGCCACCGATAAATCTCCCGTCGTTTCCGCTACGGACCCGTCAAAATGTGGTATGAATATCTATACGGACCATATTTCGCCGAGGCGTGGTAGGTAGTATATAACATTGTAGGGTCGGATGTTTTTGGAGTGTTATTGCATGGGGTCAGCGCGGCAAAATTTGTGGCATGATTTGCGGCGTCGCTATCGTTTGGGCAGGCGCGTGGCGGTTTGTCTGGGCGCTGTCTTGGTATTGACGGCCTGCGGCATAGCGGACCCTAATCAGAGCTATCCGCGCACCGAGGGGCGCACCAACGACCCCAACCCGTCCGGTGAACGGGAAACCGTGTTTGGGCCTGGTGGCTTATCGATATTTGGCAGTGACAAGAGCGACAAAGGCGGTGGCGGGGGCGGCGGCAGCGGCATCGGCATTAACAGCTTTCTCTGGCGCGCCTCCCTGGACACCCTATCGTTCATGCCCTTGAATTCAGCCGATCCGTTTGGCGGTGTCATTATAACGGATTGGTACAGTACGCCTGAAAACCCCGAAGAGCGGTTCAAGATGACCATTTATATTCTTGACCGACGCTTGCGCGCGGACGGCATCAAAGTGGCTGTTTTCAAGCAAACCCTTGGCAAGGCCCAGCAATGGCTGAGCGCCGATGTGGCGGGCGACACGGCTATTCAGTTGGAAAACGCCATTCTGATCCGGGCCCGGCAATTGCGCCTGGATACCCTGGAACAGTAGTTTGGCCGGCCAGAGCTGTGTGCTGTTGTCAGACACTTTGGTTTTTGCGAATAACGCCGCTGCGCGGGCCGAAGGGATATCCCCTCCCGCTCGGTTCCTTAGCTACCATGCAGCTAACATGAATTGTAAATTGATCGGCCGCGGGGCGGCTGGCGAGAGGGAAATTAATGGCGCGCTATAATGCCAAGACCACGGAAGCGAAGTGGCAGGCCGCCTGGGCCGAGGCCAAGACTTTCGAGGCGGCGGAGGATCCTGACCGCAGCAGGCCGAAGTACTATGTGCTGGAGATGTTTCCCTATCCCTCGGGCCGCATTCATATGGGCCATGTGCGAAACTACGCCATGGGCGATGTCGTCGCCCGTTACAAACGGGCGCGGGGTTTCAATGTTCTCCACCCCATGGGGTGGGATGCGTTCGGACTGCCGGCGGAAAATGCGGCTCTCGAAAAAAAGGTTCATCCCGCGAAGTGGACCTACGAGAATATTGACAATATGCGGGATCAGCTGCGGGCCATGGGTCTGTCACTGGACTGGAGTCGGGAATTCGCCACCTGCGATGTGGAGTATTACCGCCAGCAGCAAAAACTGTTTCTCGATCTGCATAAAAATGACCTGGCATACCGGCGGGAGTCCTGGGTCAATTGGGATCCGGTGGAACATACCGTTCTGGCCAACGAGCAGGTTATCGACGGCTGCGGCTGGCGCTCCGGCGCGCCGGTGGAACGACGGCAGCTTTCCCAATGGTTTTTTCGCATCACCGCCTTCCAGGACGAATTGCTGAATGCCCTGGGCGATCTGGAACGCTGGCCGGAAAAGGTCCGCCTGATGCAGGCCAACTGGATCGGCCGCTCCGAAGGGGCGCGTCTGCGGTTTACCGTCAAGGGTCGGGAAGCGGAGGGCCAGAGTAGTGAAATCGAGGTTTTCACGACCCGCCCCGATACCATCTTCGGTGCGTCCTTTCTGGCCCTGTCTCCGGATCATCCCATGACCGCTCAATTAGCCGCGGAGAACCCCGCGGTGGCGGACTTCGTGGCCGAATGCCGGCGTCTCGGTACGTCCGAGGAAGTTATAGAAAAGGCCGAGAAGCTGGGCTTCGATACCGGATTGCGCGCCGCGCATCCTTTTCTCGATGATGTGGAATTACCCATCTATATCGCCAACTTCGTCCTGATAGATTATGGTACCGGGGCCATATTCGGCTGTCCCGCACATGATCAAAGGGACCTGGATTTCGCCCGCAAGTATGGCCTGGTCGTACTGCCAGTGGTTATCCCGGATGATATTGATTCTATTGAATTTTCCGTTGACAAGGAGGCCTATGTAGGACCTGGCAGCCTGGCCAATTCCCAGTTCCTTGACGGCATGTCGATCGAACAGGCAAAGTCCGAGATCGCCGGTAGGGCCGAGGCCGGCAATTTCGGTACCCGGGAGATCATGTACCGCTTGCGGGACTGGGGGGTATCGCGGCAGCGCTACTGGGGTTGCCCCATTCCCATGGTCCATTGCGAGGGCTGTGGCGTCGTACCGGTGGCGGAAACTGACCTGCCCATCACCTTACCCGATGACGTGACGTTCGAGCGCCCGGGCAACCCGTTGGACGATCACGATACATGGGGCAAAGTGGCCTGCCCATCCTGTGGAAAACCTGCCCGGCGAGAGACCGACACGTTGGATACCTTCGTTGATTCATCTTGGTACTTCGCCCGCTTCTGCAGCCCCCGCGCCGAGCAGCCCTTGGACCGGACGGCGGTCGATTACTGGATGCCGGTGGATCAATATATCGGCGGTGTCGAACACGCCATTCTACATCTGTTATATGCCCGGTTTTTTACCCGTGGCATTGAAACATGTGGCCACATTGGTGTCAGCGAACCCTTCTCCGGTTTATTTACCCAAGGCATGGTTTGTCACGAAACCTATCGTGATGATGCGGGCAACTGGTTGGAACCGACGGATGTGGATCGCAAGGCGGACGGGCGGGTTATTCGTACGGACAACGGCGTCCCGGTTAATGTCGGACGCTCGGAAAAGATGTCCAAGTCCCGCAAAAATGTCATTGATCCGGAAGATATCATCGAACGCTATGGTGCCGATACGGCACGCTGGTTCATGTTGTCCGACAGCCCGCCCGAACGGGATTTGGAGTGGACTGATGGCGGCATCGAAGGTGCGTGGCGGTTTACCGGCAGAATTTGGCGCATTATCGAGGAATCCGCGGGCGCGCTGCCGGCGCCTGGACAGCCGGTTCCAGCACAGTTCGACGATAATGCCCTGGCCCTGCGGCGCTTGACCCATCAGGCTATCGGTGCCGTGACGGATGGGATTGAACGTTTTCAATTCAATGTCTCGGTCGCCAGGCTGTATGAGTTGGCCAATGCCCTTGGCTCCTTCAAAGCCGGCGATGACGATACCGGCGGCCGCTGGGCCCAGCGCGAGGCAATTGAAACCCTGGTTGTCATGATCAGCCCCATGATGCCCCATTTGGCGGAGGAAGCCTGGCTGACCCTGGGTCAATCCGGGCTGGTCGCGAACGCGCCCTGGCCGGTGGCCGAACCGGCGCTGTTGGTCGAGGATACCATTACCATTGCCGTACAGTTGAACGGCAAGATGCGGGCGACCTTGGAAATTGCGCGGGATCAGCCTGAGGACGAGGTCCGCGCCGCCGCCTTAGCCTTGGAAAAGATCGAGCAGGCAGTCGGCGACAAAGATGTGCGCCGGGTTATCGTGGTGCCCAATCGTATCGTCAATGTCGTCGTATAGGGCAGTTTTTAGGCTGATTTTATTGCGGGCGCTGGCCTGCGCCATACCATTGATATTGTTCACGAATTGCGGTTTTCAGCCACTTTACGGCACGCCTTCGGGGCAGAAACGCGCCGGCACCGTCGCTGATATGTCCTATGTGGCCGTGGCCACCATACCGGACCGGTCCGGTCAGCTGGTGCGTAATCAGCTGCTCGACCGCCTGCATCCCCTGGGTGCTGCCAAGCGGCCCTTGTTTCGATTGCAGGTAAAGTTAGACGAAAGCCGTGAAGGTGTCGCCTTTGAGCAGGACGACAGTGCAACGCGGTTTAACCTGCGTCTGTCCGCGCAGTTTGAGTTGATCGACACCCGTAAGGGTGTGTCCCTGTTGAAGGGTCACACCCGGGCGATCGCCGCCTACAACGTGGTACGTTCCGATTACGCTAACCTGATCAGCCAGCGGGATGCCCTCCAGCGCGCGGCAGACAGTCTGGCGGATAGTATACAGCGTCAAATCGTCATTTATTTCCAAAGGCTTAAGGGATAAGAGGCGTGCGATGGTGAAACTCCAGAACCGCGTGGTGGAAAGTTTTCTGGATGCGCCCGGCCCTGAGATCGTGGCGGCCTTGTTGTACGGCGAAGATAGTGGCCTGGTGCGGGAACGGGCGGCGCGGCTGGCGGGCGCGGTGGTGGAAGACGTCAGCGATCCTTTCCGCGTGGCGGAAGTGTCCCAGGCCATGTTGAAGGATGACCCGAGCCGGCTGTTCGACGAAATGGCCGCCATGTCATTAACCGGCGGGCGGCGACTGGTCCGCCTGAGCCCGGCCGGTAATGCTCAAAGTGCCGCCATTCAGACCGTCCTTGATGACTCGTCGATTACACCGGACGGCAGTTTTCTTGTGGTTGAGGCTGGATCCCTGGCGCCCCGGGACAGCTTGCGCAAATTGTTCGAGAGCCACCAACGCGGCGCGGCGATCCCCTGTTACTTGGATGATGACCGTTCATTGGAGGCGCTGATCCACCAGGCCATGAGCGGGCACGGTCTGACTGTGGAGCCCTCGGCACTAGCATATCTCTGCGAAAATCTGGGTAGCGACCGCCAGATCACCCGGTCGGAGTTAGAAAAACTGGCACTTTTCAAAGGCCGGAACGGTGGCGCGGTCACTTTGGCCGAGGCGGAAGCCAATGTCGGTGACGGCGCCCCCCTGGCCCGTGATGATGTGGCCCTGGCCACGGCCAGCGGCGATCAGGGCGCCCTAGACCGGGCCCTGGTCAAATGTAACATCGCCGGCGAACAGCCGATTGCAATTTTGCGCGCCGTCATCCGCCATTTGCAGCGCCTGCATCTAATTTCCCTAAAGGCCGCCATGGGTGATGATATCGGCCGCCTGATCAAATCCCATCGCCCGCCGATTTTTTTCAAGCATCAGGCCATCATGCAACGCCAGATACAAATGTGGCGACCGCAGCGTCTGGCCCAGGCCCTGGCCATTCTGACGGAGGCGGAATTGGACTGCAAAACCACCGGTCTGCCAGCCGAGGCGATCTGTGGCCGGGCCCTGATCCGTATTGCAAATGCGGCGCAGCCTAAGCAACGCGGCTGAAAACTCGCGAGTAAACGCTAACCGTTAGGGTGCTGGTTCAGCCGGGAAAGAATTTCGTCGAACTGATCCAGGGAATCAAAGGAAATGCGGACCTCGCCGCGCTCCCCCTGGTGTTTGATTTTCACCACCAGGCCCAGTTTTTCCGACAGTTGCCGCTCCATGGCCCGGCTGTCCGCGTCCTGACCCGAGCCCGATGACGGGGGTGCTGTTGCCTCGGAAACCTCTGATTTCTGCGATTTTTTGGCGAGTTGTTCGGTTTGCCGCACATTCAGGCCCTGTTGCAGTACCTGCCTGGCCAGATCCTCCGGCGCTTGTGCCGCCAATAAGGCCCGGCCGTGGCCGGCGGACAGGCTGCCGTTCTGCAGCATGTCCTTGATGACATCCGGCAAGCCCAAAAGACGCAGGATATTGGCCACATGGCTGCGGCTTTTGCCGGCGGCCTGGGCCACATCTTCCTGGGTGCGGGTGAATTCGTCCATCAGCCGGCGGTAACCTTCGGCCTCTTCCAGCGGGGTCAGGTCCTGGCGTTGAACGTTTTCGATCAACGCCAATTCCAGGGCCTTGTTGTCATCCAGGTCCTTGATAATGATGGGCACTTCGTAGAGCTGCGCTTCCTGGGCCGCCCGCCAGCGCCGCTCACCGGCAACAATTTCGAATGTTTCGCTGTCGTCGGCCACCCGGCGCACCAGGATCGGCATGAGGATGCCGTTTTCCCGTACCGACTGGGTTAGAGCCTTCAGCTCGTCACTGTCGAAATATTGTCGCGGTTGGTAGCGGTTGGGTACCAGGTTTTCGACAGGCACGGTTCTGGCCGTGCGCAGGCGGTCAAGGGCCGGTTGATCATCAGGGTCTTCCGCCAGCAGGGCGGACAAGCCGCGGCCAAGGCCTTTGCGGGGGGTTTCTTCCGTCATTCGGATGACTTCATGATTAAATTGCTCAAGCCGCCGCGCTTAACCGCTCACGGCGCAACAGTTCGCTGGCCAATTGCATGTAAGCCAGACTGCCGGCGCATTTGTGATCGTATAATAAAGCCGGTTTGCCATGGGACGGCGCCTCCGACACGCGTACATTACGGGGAATAATCGTCTTGTATACCTTGTCGCCCAGATAATCGCGCACGTCCTGGGCGACCTGGTCAGATAGATTATTGCGCTTGTCATACATGGTCAAGACAATGCCTTGAATTTCCAGCTCGGCATTGAAGCCCCTGCGGATGCGTTCAATGGTTTTCATCAGCATGGACAGGCCCTCAAGGGCGAAAAATTCGCACTGCAAGGGCACCACCACGGACTTCGCCGCGACCAGGGCGTTGACGGTCAAAAGGTTCAGCGAAGGCGGGCTGTCGATCAGCACATAATCCAAATCATTACCGGTCGCCGCAAGAGCCTCGCGCAGTCGATAGGCCCGGCGCGGCAGATCGATCAATTCCAATTCCGCGCCAGTCAGATCGACAGTGGAGGGAATAATGCCAAGGCCGGGAATGGAGGTTGGCACGGTCGCCTCGGCAACCGTGGCTTCCCCCATAAGAACATCGTAGGAGCTGACCCGGCGATTGGTGCGGTCGATGCCAAGGCCGGTGGAGGCATTACCCTGGGGGTCCAGATCCACCACCAGCACCCGCCGCCCAATGGCCGCCAAGCCGGTGCCCAAATTGATCGCCGTGGTGGTTTTGCCAACGCCGCCTTTTTGGTTGGCGATGGCGATGATGCGCGGCTGCCCCGAAGGCATATCGGCGACTATCCGGTTAAGGTCTTGAGGCGTGTTTTGGCTGGAATCAGACACGGGCTATCTCCGTCAGCTGCAAAATTGAACCGGACCCATCCGTGATACTGGGGATGTGCCGATGGGTCATTTTCCAATATTTTGCGGCTCCGGTCAATTCAACATCAACATCTTGTCCCTTTAGCAGTAGAATCTGCCCTCCAGGCGCTAGATGTGGATAGGCCCATGTCAGCAGTCGTGGCAGGGGCGCCAACGCCCGGGCTGAGATGATTGTTGCATCAAATGGTGGCAAAGTCTCGATTCTGTCATTGTGAACAATGACTTCCGTATGGGTGATTCGCGCCGCCTCTCTCAGGAAAGCGCATTTACGGCCATCGCTCTCCACCAGATGCATTTCGCGCACCCCAGCGATGGCCAATGCCAGGCCCGGGAAACCGGCACCGCTGCCCAGGTCCAACCAGGGTCCGTGAGCATTTTTATCCTCCAAATGGCGAATCAATTGGATCGAATCGAGCATATGGCGGCGCCACAGATCATCCAGGCTGCGGCGAGAAACAAGATTGATGCGGGGATTCCACTTTTTCAGGAGCGTGGCATAGGCTTCCAGGCGCGCCAATGTTTCACGTGAAACATCGGCGGCCAAGCGAAATTCGTCAATGGTAAGCGGTGGAAGCCTGTCCGCGGAACCCGACAACTAAGCCACGGCCCGGCGTTTGGTCCGGCGCACATGGGCCAGTAGAATGGTCAATGCCGCCGGGGTGATGCCGGGAATGCGCGCGGCAGCTCCGAGGGTCGCGGGGCGGTGGATTTTCAATTTTTCCCGCACCTCGTTAGAGAAGCCGCTCACCTGGTCGTAGTCCAAGGTCTGGGGCAGCGCCAAGGCTTCGTCTCGGCGATAGGCATCGATGTCCGCCTGCTGTCGGTCCAGATAACCAGCATAATGCGCTTCAATTTCCATCTGTGCGGCGACGCGATCCGGCATGGCTCCAAGCTCCGGCCAAAGAGCGGAAAGACGGGTCACGTCAATATCCTTGTAGGCGAGCAATTCCATGCCAGTGCGCCGACGGCCATCGGTATTTACGGATATCCCCACCGCGGCGCATTCATGAGGGGTCGCCTGATGGGATTCCAAGATTTCCCGTGCCTGAGTGACCGCCGTCATTTTTTCCAGGAAGGCGCCGGCCCGCCGGGTCCCCACGCAGCCGGCAGCCAGCCCCAGCGGTGTCAGTCTCTGGTCCGCATTATCCGAGCGCAACAGCAGCCGGTATTCGGCGCGGGACGTGAACATGCGATACGGCTCCTGGGTGCCACGGGTCACCAGGTCGTCAATCATGACGCCGATATAACCATCAGCCCGGTCCAGCACCAAAGGCTCTCCATCCCCGGTCGCCAGGGCCGCGTTCACGCCCGCCATCAGCCCTTGCGCGGCCGCTTCCTCGTAGCCTGTGGTGCCATTGATTTGCCCGGCCAGATAAAGACCGGGCAGGCTGCGGACTTCCAGGCTGGGCCACAACTCACGGGGATCCACGAAATCGTATTCGATCGCATAGCCCGGCCTGACAACCTCGGCCTTTTCCAGGCCCCGGATGGTTCGCAGCAGCTCCCGCTGCACGTCTTCGGGCAACGAGGTTGAAATGCCGTTGGGATAGACCGTGTGATCCTTCAGGCCCTCGGGCTCCAGAAAAATCTGATGGCGGTCCCGGTCGGCGAAGCGCACCACCTTATCCTCGATAGAGGGACAATAGCGTGGTCCGGTCCCCTCAATCTGACCAGTATATATGGGCGCCCGATCAAGGTTGGCGCGGATCAGGTCGTGACCAGCCGGGTTGGTCCAGGTGATGTGGCAATCGATCTGGGGATTTGTAATCGCGGTCGTCAGGGTCGAAAACGGCTCCGGCGGCGTATCGCCCGGCTGTCGTTCCAGAGCATCCCAACCAATGGTGCGGCCGTCCAGGCGCGGCGGCGTGCCGGTCTTCAGCCGGCCCATGCCAAGGCCCAGATCATACAGGCGTTTGGACAGCCCCAGGGCCGGCGCCTCGCCGATCCGTCCCGCGGGCCAGGTTTTCTCACCCATATGAATACGGCCGCGCAGGAATGTGCCAGTGGTGATCACCACCCGGCCGCAGGTAATTTCCTGGCCATCATCCAGAACAACGCCTTCAATGGCCTCATTCCTGATCCGCAAGTCTTCCACGGCGCCGGCGCGAATGGTCAGGTTTTCGACGGTCGCCAACTCTTGCTGCATGGCGGCGCGGTACAGTGTCCGGTCCGCCTGGGCCCGCAAACCGCGCACGGCGGGGCCTTTGCGGCGATTAAGCATGCGGAATTGAATGCCCCCGGCGTCCGCAACCCTGCCCATAAGGCCGTCCAAGGCATCAATTTCCCGCACCAGATGGCCTTTGCCCAAACCACCGATCGCCGGATTGCAGGACATCTCGCCAATGGTATCCAGCCGGTGGGTCAGCAATAGCGTGCGCGCGCCAACCCGCGCCGCGGCGGCCGCCGCTTCGCAGCCCGCATGGCCGCCGCCCACCACGATGACATCATATTCGCTCATATCCATCTTGGGACGCAAAATAGGGAGCTCGGGACCCAGAGTCAAAATTTCTCCAATCTTTTTTCCCGATGTTTCACGTGAAACAACAAGGAAAAGCAGAACCTACTCTATTTGCCTATACAGAAGTCGCTAAACACAACATCTAGAATGTCCTCAACATCTACACGGCCCGTAATTCTACCCAAATATCGTGCCGCCAATCGCACGTCCTCGGCCAATAATTCCTCGTCGCCCTGTTCGAGAGCCCTGAGAAGCGCGCCTCTGCAATCCTCCAGGCCTTGGCGATGGCGCAAACGGGTCAAACCAGGCACGCCACTCCCCACCATGCGGCGGGCGGCCTCATCCGCTAAGCGATCCAACAAAAGGTCCACCCCCTGCCCGGTCACCGAAGAAACACCCAGCCCCGCACGCGGCGCGTCCACCGCCAGGTCGATTTTATTGGCCACCAGCACGCCATCATCGAGCAAGGCCAGAACATCCGTCCCTGGTTCCGGGGTCGCGGCACAGTCGTAGAGGACAATCTTCAGGTCGGCCTGATCGCCCCGCGCCCGGGCCCGGCGCACCCCTTCCACTTCTATGGCATCCTCACTATGGCGCAGACCGGCGGTATCCGCCAACACCACCGGATAGCCGTTCAGATTCAAGTGGACCTCAACCACATCCCGCGTGGTTCCCGCCTGGTTCGAGACAATGGCCGCGTCACGGCGGGCCAGGGCGTTCAAAAGGCTCGATTTGCCCACGTTCGGGGCACCCAGAATAACCATATGACAGCCGTCCCGCAGGCGTTCGCCCCGGTGATCATCATCCAGATGGGCGAATATTTCCTTTGTCAGCCGTGTCAAAACCGGCCGTTGCCCGGCGGTTATGGCGTCGGGCAGGTTTTCGTCAGGGAAATCAATGTCCGCCTCCAAATGGGCCAGGGCGGATATCAAATCAGCGCGCCAACCCTCGTAGAGCTGGCCCAGGGCGCCGGCCATCTGCCTCTGCGCTTGGCGTCGCTGGACCTCGGTCTCCGCCGCGATCAGATCCGCCACGCCTTCCGCCTGGGTCAAGTCCATTTTGCCGTTTTCAAAGGCCCGGCGGGTAAACTCCCCGGCTTCCGCCAGGCGGCAGCCCGCGACATGGCTCAAGGCCTCCAACAAGGCCGCCATGATGGCGGTGCCACCATGACAGTGCAGTTCCGCAACGTCTTCGCCGGTGAAGCTATCGGGGCCGGGAAACCACAGCATAAGGCCATGATCGAGCGCTTCGAGACTATGCGGGTCAAAAAAAGTCGTCAGGGTGGCGCGACGGGGGCCGGGAACATCGCCTCCCCCTGTCAGTGCCGATAAAGCCGTCCCGCTGCCGGGACCGGAAATGCGTATGACGGCCACCCCTGCCCGTCCCGCCGCCGTCGCCGGGGCATAGATGGTGTCCCCGGCCGACATTACCAGATCTGCAGGTATTCCGCCGGATCGGGCCGTTTTTTGACCGGCGTCGCGCTCTTCGCCGTACCGATATGGATAAACCCGACCAGAACATCCTTGGGCGCCAGGCCCAAGGGGCCCTTGACATTTTCATCATAGCAAGGCGCACCCGTGACCAGGATGGCCTGATAACCCTGGGCATGCAGGGCGTTCAATAGATTCTGCGTTGCCGCGCCCGTAGCCACGACCTGCTCAACGGCGGGTACCTTTGCATGACCCTCGACGATTTCGGCCCAAACCGCCAGGACCAGCGGCGCCCGCACGGCCTTGCCCCGGGCTTTCTCGATGTCTTCCGCCGTGGCGTCCGGCTCCCGCTTGGCCAGGCTGTCGGCGAAAATGTCACCCAAGGCGTGGCGCCGTTCATCGCGGATAACCAGAAACCGCCAAGGCCGCAGGGCACCGTGATCGGGCGCCCGCATGGCCACTTCCAGCAATTGCAGCATATCTTCATCACTGGGGGTCGGTTCCACCAACAGACCCGCCGGCGTCGATTGCCGCCCCAGCATACATTCCATGGCGTCCATCGCCTTACTCCCCTTATTCAGTCTTTGTCTTCATTTAGCCCCATGGTCTGGGCCCAAAATGCCTTTTGCATGGATTCCAGACCTTGCAGACCGCTAGGCATCCAGGTTTTCAGCATGCTTTCCAGGTCCGCGCCGGCCACGGCGTCTTTCATACGTTTCTGCATCTCCGCCAGCAGCGCCTCCTGCATGGGGGCGACATCGGGCAGGCCCAGAAATGCGCGGGCTTCTGCCGGTGTGCAATCAATATCGATCTTGATCTTCATTTCGCCAATATCCCGCTTTTGCCCCGGCCGTCAACGTGGCAAACTTAGTGCAGGGGAACTTGCGGGGCAATGGTGAGCATTGGGGGACGCGCGATCATGGCGAACGAGCTGGGTATGGAAACCTCGCCTTATCTATTGCAGCACAAGGATAACCCGGTGCATTGGCGCCCCTGGGGCGACGGCGCCCTGGCCGAGGCGCGCTCGGCCGGCAAGCCGATCCTGCTGTCCATCGGCTATGCCGCCTGTCATTGGTGCCATGTCATGGCCCACGAAAGTTTTGAAAACCCGGAAATCGCCACCTTGATGAACGAATTATTCGTCAACATCAAGGTGGACCGGGAAGAACGCCCGGACATTGACGGTGTCTATATGACCGCCCTGAATGTGATGGGTGAGCAAGGCGGCTGGCCCCTGACCATGTTCCTGACCCCGGATGGTGAGCCGTTTTGGGGCGGAACCTACTTTCCGCCCGAAGCCCGCTACGGACGCCCCGGTTTCCCTGATATCTTGCGCCGGGTGGCGGAAGTCTATCACACCCAGCCCGACTCTGTGCGCCAGAACGCCGACTCGGTCCTGGAATCCTTAAAAAAGGCGGCTACCGGAACCGATGGGGACGGCCCGACGAGTCAACCCATACAGATTAATTTCGAGATCCTGGACCGCGTGGCCCAATTGTTATGCGAACAAGTGGACATGGTGTACGGCGGCCTGGGCCAGGCCCCAAAGTTTCCCCAGACTTACGCGCTTGAAATGCTCTCGCGGGCCTGGTTGCGCCGGCCCGACGGTGCCTTGCTGGGCGCCGTGGACAAAAGCCTGACGGGGATGTGCCAGGGCGGCATCTACGATCATCTGCGGGGCGGCTTCGCGCGCTATTCCACGGATGCGGAATGGCTGGCGCCCCATTTCGAAAAGATGCTGTACGACAACGCCCAGCTGATCGATATCCTTACCCTGGCCTGGCAGATGGGCGGCAATCCCCTTTATGCCCAACGCATCGCCGAAACCGTGGCCTGGACCCTGGACGAAATGGTGGTGGCGGGCGGCGGCTTCGCGGCCACGCTGGATGCGGACAGCGAAGGCGAGGAAGGCCGCTTTTATGTCTGGCAGGAGGATGAGATCGATGCGGTGCTCGGCGCGGACGCCGCCGCTTTCAAGGCCGCCTACGATGTCACGGCGACGGGCAATTGGGAGGGGAAGGTCATTTTAAACCGCTCCGCCCAGCCCGAATTCAGCGATCCGGATACCGAAACGCTGTTGCACGAATGCCAAAAAAATCTGTTAAAACAACGGGATACGCGTATACGGCCGGGCTGGGACGACAAGGTCCTGGCCGATTGGAACGGCCTGATGATCGCCGCGCTGGCAAATGCCGGCGAGGTTTTCCAAAAACCTGATTGGGTCGCAGCGGCGGTATCCGCCTACGACTATGTCATCACCAGACTATGTCCGGACGGCGATCTGATGCATTCCTATCGCCTGGACCAGCCGAAACACCGGGCGCTGCTGGATGATTACGCCAACATGATCAGGGCCGCCCTGATGCTGTACGAACTTTACGGCGGCGAAGACTATTTACGGCAGGCCATGGCCTGGATGGCGCGGGTTGAAGAGCATTTCGCCGATCAAGAACAGGGCGGCTATTTCTTTTCCTCCGACCAGGCCACGGATGTTATCGCCCGCATGCGCCATGGCCATGACAACGCCGTTCCCTCGGGCAATGGCGTTATGGTCGGAAATCTGACCCGGCTTTGGCTGTTGACCGGCGATGACACCTATCGCGCGCGGGCCGATGCCCTGGCGCGGTCGTTTTCCGTCCAACTCAACAGCCATGGTCTGGCCATGACCACTTTACTGAACAATGTGGAGGTCATGCTGCGCCCGTTGCAGATCGTCATTATCGGTGATCGCGAAGACGACGCCACCGCGGCGATGCTATCGAAAGTGCACGGCCTGCCCCTCCCCAACAAGGTGCTGTCGGTATTGCCGCCCGATCAGGATCTGCCGGCCGGCCATCCCGCCGCCGGGCAAAAACAAATCGACGGCCGGGTCACGGCTTATGCCTGTGTCGGCCAGACCTGTTCCCTGCCCCAGACCACGCCGGAAGGATTGGGCGAGGCCCTGGTCATGGCCACGGAACCGAGCCCGGGAGCCTAGGCCATGTCACAACTTTCCATGCATTCACCGGTTGGGGATCTGACTATCAGCATAAATGACGGCGCCGTGGTGGCGCTGGATTGGGGTTGGGCCCGGGATCAGGCGGACGATGATCTGCTGCAACGGACAAAATCACAGTTGGACAGCTATTTCGACGGCGACCTGCAAGACTTCGACCTGCCGCTGCAACCGGCGGGGACGGATTTCCAACGTCGGGTCTGGGCCCTGATGGAACGGATTTCCTATGGTGATACAATGACTTACGGAGAGATGGCAAAGGCTCTCAACTCTGCGGCCCGCGCCGTCGGCATGGCCTGTGGCGCCAACCCCATTCCCCTGATCATCCCCTGCCACCGGGTCCTGGCGGCCAATGGCATGGGCGGCTATTCCGGTGACGGCGGCGTGGAAACAAAGGTCCAATTGCTGCGCCTGGAAAAGGTCCTGTTATAGCATTGGCGGTTTTCCCACAGTGTTTTAGACATGTTCAAGGGTGACAAACTTCACCCCGACAGTTTAAAGTCCGCCCGGAATTCATAACAGGGTGGTTTTCCTAGCTGGAAATAGCCCAAATCAAAGCGGAGAAAGGCTCCACCAACATGGTCAAAGCAATCCAATTTCATAAAGCAGGCGGCCCCTCGGTCATCAAATGGGAAGAGGTGAAGCTGGGCAAGCCGCGCAAGGGTCAGGCCTTGGTGCGTCACACCGCGATCGGGTTGAATTATATCGATACTTATCAGCGCAGCGGCATGTATCCCATGCCCCTGCCGTCGGGTCTAGGCATGGAAGCCGCCGGCGTGGTCGAGGCAGTGGGCGCCGGCGTCAAGCACGTCAAGGCCGGCGACCGGGTCGCCTACGGCAGCGGCGCGCCCGGCGCCTATTCGGAAGCTCGGGTAATGGACGCCGCCACCTTGGTGAAAATTCCCCGCGGCATTCCCGATGAGG
>JABIRL010000013.1 GCA_018667855.1 Rhodospirillaceae bacterium | reverse complement strand
TTGAGGACCATGTCGGCATATTCTTCCAATGTCTCGCAATGTTCCTGCGCGGCGGCGTCAAAATATCTTGCCAGGGCCTCCGCCGTGATCACGTCCCGGTCGGCGATGTAGCGCAGGTCCGCATGGATCGTCCCGCCGCTTAAAAGCCCGGTTGCGGGTAACTCGCCGGACAGAATTGTAATGCGATCCCGCTCCGTGGCCGGATTGGCCGTGGTTATCAGGCAGGCCCTGCGTTGGCGCAGTCGATCGGGGTATGGGTCCTGGGCCGGGGTCATGCGAGCCGTGTCATGCGGGTGGTTTTGCCGGCCGGGCCGGCTGTTTTTGGATCGTCGAGACCAGGCTTTCCAGATCCTCCGCCGCGTTGCTTTGCGGATGACGGGAGAGAAACGCGGTCTGCCGCCGGATCGCATCGGGAATACGGTCATCCCGGCGTACGATGCCCATTAACGGCGGGGTGTAATCGAGGAAGGTGCGACAGGCCTTGGCCAGGGCGCCATAGGTACGTTCGCCCATCCGTTGATCGCCGGCCATATTGATTACCAGACGCATATCCGCCTTGCTGTTTTCCTGCTTGGAAACCTTAATATAGGCGTAGGCATCGGTCAGAGAGGTCGGCTCGTCCGTGGCCACCACCAGGGTCATGCCGCCCTTTGGGGTCAACGAGCGGACGGCGGATTCCAGGCCGGCACCCAAATCGATGACAACCCGGTCATAGCGCTGGGCTAGCTGCCATAACTCGCTTTTTAACTCGCTCAACCGGGCCCGGCCCATATCGGCCAATTGGCCGGAGCCGGACTTGCCCACGATGATATCAAAGCCGCCTTCGCCGAACGGCGTGATGGCCTGGCTCATATTGATTTTGCCGGCCACGACACCGCCCAAATCCCTATCGGCATTCAGGCCCAGTTGTACATCGACGTTCGCCAGGCCGAAATCGGCATCGAACAGCAGAACTTTTTCGCCTTGCCGGGCCAAGGCATGGGAGAGTGAAATGGCCATCCAGGTCTTGCCGACCCCGCCCTTGCCGGATGCGATATTGATAATGTTGCCGCCAGCGGTGGCTGAGGCGGGGTGCATGGCGATGCGTTTCTTGGGCGCCATTGTCATGCTTGATTTGCTCCGGTCTTGGGATACGCGTGACTTTCCTCCGGATCGCGCAACAGGACGCGGGCCAGGGACATAGGGTTCAATGGTGTCAGACCATTGGCGATCGAGGGCGAGATGGAAACGACGCTGAAAGCCAGATTGCCGCCCTGGGCCGCGGCCAGAATGGCGCCGAGGCGGCGGGCCCCGTCCAACTGGGTCGCGATAAGGGTTTTGCAGCCCAGCCGCGCGTAGGCGGCGCCGATATCGGCGGCGTCCTGGGTGTTGATGCCGGCCGGTAGGACCAATACCGGATCGGCATTGGCAACGGTGATAAAACGACGTAAGTCGGCCATCTCATTGCTGTTGAAGGGGTTCGTGCTCGGGGTATCGATCAATATATGGCTTTCGCCATTGTTGAGAATTACGGCGTGCAGGCTTTCCGGATCATCGGCGGTGAACAGGGGTTGTTGCAAAATATCTGTGTAACCGGACAGCTGGGCCTTGGCGCCGGCCCGAACCGTATCGGTCGTAATGATCGCGGCCGGGTCGCCCCGTAGAGCGGAAGCTGCCGCCAGTTTGGCGATTGTGACGGTTTTTCCCGCGCCTGCCGGGCCGATCAGCATTGTCGGGCGCGTGTTATTTGTCAGTTGCCGGAATTCAAAGTACCGATCCAGCGCAAAAGCCAGCGCTTCGACTGTATCCGTCCCATCGCATTGGCTGGCAGCGTCGGTCAAACGGGTCGCCAAGGCTTCCGGAACGTCGTGATAGATCAGTGACTGGAACAGGGTATCCTCGTCCAGGGACGGGGTCTCTGACTGATCGGCCGCATCCGGTTCATCTGTCGTATCATCGATCCTGAATTCAAGAACGTCTGGTACCGTTTCAGCCTCGTCCACCGCCGCCGTAACCTGAACGCCCCGCCCCCGTTCGCTTTGATGGGAGGAAACAATTATCGCATCATCGCCAAGCACATCCCGGATCTGCTGCATGGCCGTGGCCATGTTCGGTGCTGAAAAGGTCCTCAGTCGCATGTGCCCACCGATCCCCTAGATCTGCGCCAAAGTACGAATTTTGGCGCTGGGATGGATTTCGTTCTGGGACAGCACGGGTGTGGTCGGGCGGATCCGCTCAATGATCGAGCGGACATAGGGGCGCGCCGCGGGAGAGGTCAACAGGACCGGAATTTCTCCCTGCCCAACCAGTTCGTCAAAGACCTCGCGGATGCGCCCAATGAACTCCTGCAACTTCGACGGCGCCATGGCCAGTTGCATATCGTCACCCTGCCCGGTGATGGATTCGGCAAAATTCTGCTCCCACTCCGGTGACAGGGGCACCAGCGGAATATAGCCGTTCATGGTGGTGGAGGCGTGACTGATCTGTCGCGCCAAACGGGAGCGCACATGTTCGGCGATCTGTACAACGTTCTGGGTAAAGCCCACGGCCTCGGCAATGCCTTCCAGAATGGTGGGCAGATCGCGTATGGAAATCCGCTCCGACAACAAACGTTGCAAGACACGCTGGACGGCCGTGACCGATAACTGGGCTGGAACCACATCCTCGACTAATTTTTGATGCTCATGTGGCAGGTCGTTCAAAAGCCGCTGGGTGGCTGCATAGGAAAGCAGATCCGCCATGTTGTCCCGCAGAACTTCGGTCAAGTGGGTGGTCACCACGGTGGGCGGATCAACCACCGTATAGCCGCGGAAAGAGGCCTCTTCCCGCAGAGACTCATCGACCCACATGGCGGGTAAATTGAAGGTCGGCTCTGTCGTGGCCTCGCCATGTAGTTCGATCTCACCGCCGTTGGGATCCATAACCAGCAATTTATCGGGCCGCAAATCGCCACGCCCGGCTTCCACTTCCTTGATCCGCAGGGCGTAGATGCTAGCCGGCAGTTGCATGTTATCCAGGATTCGGATGGAGGGCATGATAAAGCCCATGTCGCCGGCGATCTGGCGTCGCAAAGCCTTGATCTGGTCGGTCAACCGGTGGCCCCGGGTGTCATTGATCAGAGAGAGCAGTCCATAACCCAGTTCGATCCGCAGTTCGTCAATCGCCAGGGCGGTAGAGATGGGCTCTTCGACGGGCGGGGTCTCTTCCTGTTCCCGTTGCACGGCTTCCGCCGCCAGGGTCTCGTTAATGATGTTCTGACGCATCATACGCCAGGTCATGGCGCCGGTAATTACTGCCAGCGCAAAGAATGGCAACATGGGCAAGCCGGGCAATAGTGACAGGCACAGAAGCAGGAAACTGACCAGGCCCATGGCCTTGGGATAACCCGACAATTGCGAGAACAAGGCTTTGTCGGTGGATCCGACGACACCGGCTTTCGAGACCAACAGGCCCGATGCGGTGGAAACGATCAAGGCCGGAATTTGACTGACCAGACCGTCGCCAACCGTCAACAGGGTGTATGACTGCGTCGCCTCGGAAAAGCTGAGATCGTTCTGCGCCACGCCGACAATAATGCCGCCTATGACATTGATGAAAGTGATCAGCAGGCCGGCGATGGCATCGCCGCGAACAAATTTCGCAGCACCGTCCATGGCGCCGAAAAATGTGCTTTCATCTTCCAGTGTCCGGCGCCGCAGGCGGGCTTCATCTTCGTTAATCAACCCGGCGGACAAATCAGCGTCGATGGCCATCTGTTTGCCGGGCATGGCATCCAGACTAAACCGCGCCGCGACCTCGGCGATACGGCCCGAACCCTTGGTGATAACGATGAAATTGACAATGATCAGGATCGAGAAAACGATCACGCCGATGACAAAGTTGCCACCCATGACGAAGTTGCCAAAAGCTTCGATGACCCTGCCGGCGGCGTGTGTCCCTTCATGACCGTCCGAAAGGATCAATCGCGTCGATGCCAGGTTGAGCGATAGTCGCAACATGGTGGCAATCAACAAGACCGTGGGAAATGACGAAAATTCCAAGGGCCGGCTGATGAACAAACAGGTCATCAGGATCATCACCGAAAAGGTGATCGAAACCGCCAACGCGACGTCCAGCAACCAATTCGGCAGAGGTAGAATTAACACCACCAAAATTGCCGAAACACCAAGTGCGAGGGCGACATCGCCCTGCATCATGCGGCCGAAACCGTTTCGCAATATCGAGTTGTAGTCTAGGCCGGGCGCAGCGCTGCCGCCGCCTTCCTGGCCGTCGCCCCCCGGTGCCGGCAGTCCCGCGCTACCCTCTGTGGATGTATCACTCATTCACGAAATACTTTCGGCGATCCTAGGCGTTCGCGCGACTGGCTTCGCCGGGCAAGGGCACGTGTACGCCGTCGTCCGTGTAGAGTTTTAATTTGTTCCGCAGGGTCCGAATTGAGATACCCAGAATGTTGGCTGCATGGGTGCGGTTACCCAGACAATGGTACAGGGTGTCGATAATCAGGTCCCGTTCCACTTCCGCGACCGTGCGCCCGACGAGTTTTTGCGCCGGATCGCTGCCCTGATCGTCCGCATTGCCAGCAGATCCGTTTTCAATCCCCATCACACCAGTATTGATGGCCGGTGAATTGTTTTGCGCCAAGCTGCCTCTTTGAGCGGCTTGACCGTCTGGGCTCATGATTGCGTTGGACGATATTTCGGCGCCGGTTGCCAGCAGGACAGCGCGGTGGATGGTATTTTCCAATTCCCGCACATTGCCCGGCCAGGGCATGGTTTCCAACAAGGCGATTGTCTCGGCCGCGACCGGGCGCTCGGGCATGCCGTTGGCTTCGGCATATTTTTTCGCAAAATGATTGGCCAGCAAAGTGATGTCGGTCAGCCGTTCGCGCAAGGCTGGCAGTCGCAAGTTGACCACGTTCAGGCGGAACAGCAGATCCTCGCGAAAAGTTCCCTGCTTGACCGCTTCTGCCAGATCACGGTTCGACGTGGCAATCAGGCGGATGTCGACTTTGATGGGCGAGGTGCCGCCGATACGGTCGATCTCACGCTCTTGAACTGCACGCAGCAACTTCGCCTGTAGCCGAGTATCCATCTCGCTGATTTCATCCAACAGCAAGGTGCCGCCGCTGGCTTCTTCGAACTTTCCGATGCGGCGGGCGATGGCGCCGGTAAATGAACCTTTTTCGTGGCCGAACAGTTCTGATTCCAAGAGATTTTCGGGAATGGCCGCGCAATTGATAGAGATAAACTGTTTGCGGGCGCGACGGCTGTTGTCATGGACGTAACGGGCCATCAATTCCTTGCCGCTGCCAGATTCGCCGGTGATCAGAATGCTGGCCTCGCTTCCTGCGACCTGATCGGCCAGGCCTACGACCGAGATGAATGTGGGATCCTGGAAAATCATCGATTGATTTTCTTCCGTCACCGCTTCCAATACGGCGGCGATCAGGTCTGGATCGGGCGGCAGGGGGATATATTCCTTGGCGCCGGAACGGATGGCATTGGCGGCAGTGGTGGCATCGGTTTCGATGCCGCAGGCGACCACAGGTATGGAAATGCGTTCCTGATCCAGACTGCCGATGAAGTCCTTAATATCGAGATCGACTTCCATCATGGCCATATCGGCGCCACGGCCGGCCCGCAAATGCTCCAGCGCCACTTCCGGCGATCCGGCATGAGCAACCTTGGCGCCCCGTTTCATGGCGATTTGGGTTGCCGCGGCGACTTGGCCGTCCAGGTTGCCGATGATTAATAAACGCATTGTGGGAACTCCAAATCCTGGCTAGTCATAATATTGAATTCGATGGCTCGGCGGCAGCATTGCATTGAGCAGCATTTCCAGCCGGCGCGGGTTTTCCTGGCGGCCGATGGAGCCGGCGCCGACGAGATAGACATTCTGAACCAGTACCTCACCATCGCTCGAGCGCTCCAGCTTGGTGGCCAATGGCGCAAACACCATGTTGGCCAAAACCGCACCGTAAAACGTGGTCAACAGCGCGATGGCCATAGCCGGTCCGATGGTCGAGGGATCGTTGAGATTGCCCAGCATCTGGACCAAACCGACAAGAGTGCCAATCAAGCCCATGGCAGGCGATATCTCCGCTGCCTTGCGAAACACATCGGCCGAAGTCTGTTGCCGGCCGGCGTTCGTATCCACTTCTCTGCGTAGAATGCTCTCCACCGTTTCACCCGGTGTGCCGTCGGCCACCAACATCATGGCCTTCATCAGGAAGGGATCGGACTTCAGTTTCGCGATGCGGTCCTGCAAACCGATGACGCCCTCGCTTCGTGCCCGTTCAGCCAGTTCGACCACCTGAAAGGCGGCCCGGCCCGGATCAAGGCTGCGGCGCATGATGACCTGGCCCACGGCTTTCGCCGCCCGGCCCATGTCAGTCAGGGAAAATGACGAGAGCGTAACCGCGAAAGTTCCGCCAAAGACAATCAGAAGCGCGGGACCATCGAAGAATGAAGCCGGTGAGCCACCCCAGAACATTGCCGCGGCGATCAACGCGAACCCGGACAGCAAACCGATTACTGTGGTCAATGACGCCCCGCCGCCACGCGCCCGAGGCATGGTTTTTGCCCTGGCCATGGCTTAATTCTTCCCTCCTTTGATGATCTCGGTCATGGTGACGCCCAGGCGTTCATCGACAACCACGACTTCGCCGCGCGCCACCAAACGATTGTTGACATAAATATCGATGGCTTCACCGACTTTTCGATCCAGTTCGATGACCGCGCCACGGCCCATTTTCAGAAGTGAACTGACCTGCATGCTGGATCTACCCAGCACGGCGGAAACCCGAACGGGAATGTTGTAGACAGCGGCTAATTCCGAAGCACTGCGTTGATTGTCTTCGTCGTCCTTATTGCCCGATAGCAGGGCCTCGTCCCCGTCGACACTTTCGTCCTCGGACTCAGCCAGTTCCGGCGGCGTGCCGGCTTCCGCCGTTTCCGCCGCTTCGGCCGCCATGGCCTCTTCCATTGTCATTTCGTCCATCGTGTCATCGTCAGCCATCAGGATCTCCTACGGCTCAGTCGTTACAGATATTGGTGCATCTTGGGTGTGCTCGGGTATGGGTGGTACATGGCTTGCGGCCCGTGCCAAGGGGGGCAGGGGGTCTTCCACCACGCCAAAATCTTCGGTACCCGGCGGTAAGGGAAAGGGGTCGTCGTCGGGCGGTGGTGCCATCACGACAGTGTTGTCGGATTGTTGTTCCATATCCAAGGGATCTGCCGCCATGTTGTTCTGGCCCGGGACATCATGGCCCGCCTCAACGGCTTCTTGAATTTGATTGAACTGGTCGTTCAAATTGGCGCAATAGCGACCCACTGCGGTCTCAATCTTCTGCAATAGAGCTTCGACACTGCGTTCCGCACCGCCATCGGCCCATTCAACACGGCAGTCGGCGCCCACCAGATTTGGTTCACCAAGCAAGACAACGGTGCCCTGAAAGCCGCCCCGTAGTGCCAGTTGATCGACATCATCCTTTAGGCGGTCGAGTAACATTTCACCGACGCGCACAACGATGCGCGGCTCTTCGGGAACCAGTTTCAAGCATTCTTCTATCAGGCCTTTAACTTCATCAAGGGGCTGCTGTTGCAATAATGCCGGTGCCAATTTTCCGGCGATGACCATGGCCATCTGGGCGGCTTCCTGTTTGATCAGCAGGATGGCCTGGCTGTGTTGCGCGCCAATATTGCCCAGTGCTTCGGCCATATTCCCCAATGTATTGGCGGCGCGGTTTTCTATATCGCCCAAGGTTTCGGCTTTTCCGGCGGCAAAGCCGATTTGCTGCGCCTCCCCCCTGGCGGCTGCGATGTCCTCTTCCGTGTACAGCACCTCGGGTAGGTCGTCTTCCTTGACCTTGCCGTCGGCATCGAGTTCGAAGCTGTTGTCGAAAAGAAATTTTGTCATTGTATCTACCTGCCCCCAACCATCAGTAGATCAACTCATCGTCGTCTTTGTTATCCGCCAACATGATTTCACCGCGATCGGCGAGATCCTTGGCGGTGGCGACGATTTCGGATTGGGACTCATCCACATCCCGCAGCCGCACCGGACCCATGGCATCCATGTCTTCCCGCAGGATTTTTGCGGCCCGCTCCGACATATTGGAAAAGAAAAGATCCCTGATGGCGTCGGACGAACCTTTCAAAGCCAACGCCAGTCGGTTGTTCTCGACACCGCGGATCAAAGTCTGTACCCCCCCCGGATCCAAACGTAAAAGGTCTTCGAAGGTAAACATCAGGGCCTTGATTTTCTCGGCCGCATCCCTATTGCGTTCTTCCAACGAGGCCATGAAGCGGCCCTCGGCATTGCGGTCCAGATTATTGAAGATATCGGCCATCAGTTCATGGCTGTCCCGGCGGTTGGTTCTGGCCAGGTTGTTCATGAACTCGACCCGCAGGGTGCGTTCGACCTTATCGAGAATATCTTTCTGTACCGATTCCATGCGCAACATGCGCATCACCACTTCCAGGGCGAAATCTTCCGGCAGGGACGACAGGACACGGGCGGCATGTTCGGAACGGATCTTGGAAAGTACGACGGCAACGGTCTGTGGGTATTCATTGCGAAGGTAGTTGGCGAGCACCATCTCGTTTACGTTGGACAGTTTGTCCCACATTGTGCGACCGGCCGGACCGCGAATTTCCTCAAGAATATTGTCTACACGATCGTCCGGCAGAATATCGCGTAACAGGCGTTCCGTGCTGTCCATGGAGCCGACGATGGAGCCGGTGGTGCTCATTTGAGTGGCAAAATCGACAACCAGGAATTCGATGACCTCCGGCTCGATCTTGCCAAGGGATGACATGGCCATGGAGATATCCCTGATCTCTTCATCATCCATCAACGGCCATAACTGACTACCGTGATCCTGTCCCAGGGCCAGCATGATGATTGCGGCTTTCTCGGGTCCGGAAAGATCGTTGATGCGTTGTGCGACTTCACTTGCCATGACGTTGTTCTCTAGACCTCCTGGTACATCCAGTTACGCATGATCGCGACAGCTTCCTCCGGATGGTTGTCCACCATCTCAATGAGCTTTCGGGTTGAGTTATCGGTCACGCGGCCCTCAATTTCGGCCATGTCGATCTGATCGGTGGCCGAACCGCCCTGTAGCCGTGCCACGGCGGCCTGCACCAATTGCTGGGCTTCAGCATCGCCCAGCTGACCTGACTCGACAGCTTTGATGACATCCGGATTGGACAATTGAGACGTCAACGCGACGGGTAGTTGATTGGCGATTTTGGTTTCATCATTGACGATGGGCTGACCGTCCTCATCCAGTTCAACCGGTCGGCCATCCGCTGCAACTTGCTGTCCCGGTGTCAGAACCCGTGAAATCAGGGGACGCAGAACCAGGAAGATCACCAGAATGCCAACGACGGCGAGGGAGCTGACCTCGGCCAGTCTGACAATGTCATCCTTGGTGAAGGCCATCCCGTCTTCGGCCACGAAGTCGGGGTCATCATCGAAGCGCGCAAAGCGCATATTGATGACTTTAATGGTGTCGCCGCGCGTCTCATCGAACCCAATAGAGGACGTGACCAGCTCTTCGATTTGCTTCAGTTCTTCGGCCGAACGCGGTTTATAAATCCGCTTGGCTTCTTCGCCTTCGCCCTCGGTATCGTAGGTGCCATCGATCAGAACCGCGACGGAGATCTTTTTGACGGTCCCGGATTCATGGATCTGGGTCTTGATGGTTTTTGAAATTTCGTAATTTACGGTTTCCTCGACGCGGCCCGACTTATTCGCGTTACCGCCACCGCCACCTACGCCGCCTTCGTTTTCGCCCTCGGGAAGATTCGTGGAAACCGAAACGGTGCCATTGCTGCCGCCGGCCTCCCTCGATTGTTCAGTTTGCTCTACGGATTGGGTAGATCGCGCGACCTGGCCGTCGGGATCATAGAGTTCCGAATTGGTCGTGATGCGGTCAAAATTCAAGTCGGCGGAAACTTCTACCCGGACGCTGCCAATGCCCACGGACCGCTCGATCATGGATTCTAGGGATTCCTTGACCCGCGCTTCGTATGTCACACGCAATTTGCCGACAGTGCCCGCGCCAGAGGGGTCATTGGGATCATTTTGGCGGGAGAGCAGGTTGCCTCTGTCGTCGACCAGGGAAACACCTTCGGGTTTGAGGCCGGGCACGGCGGCGGAGACCAGAGCCTGCACGGCGGACACCTGTCCGGAATCCAAGGTTCGGTTGCCGCGAACCTTCAGGATGATGGAGGCGGAAGCCTTGCGCCGCTCGCGGCTGAATAGTTCGCGCCTTGGCAGCACCAGATGAACGCGCGCGGCCGAAATCTTATCGATGGTGCTGATGGTCCGGGCCAGCTCGCCCTCCAGAGCGCGGAGATGATTGATGTTCTGCACGAACGAAGTGGTGCCGAGAGAATCGGTGCGGTCAAATAATTCATAACCCACCGAACCACCAGTTGGCAGACCGTGCGTGGCCATGTCCATGCGCAGGCGCAGGACCTGGTCGGCGGGTACGTGAATTACCGTGCCGCCGCCGTGCAGTTCGTAGGGCACGCCCATGGATTCAAGTTTTGAAGTAATCTGCCCGGCGTCGTTCTGTTCTAATTCGCCATACAACAGCGCCATGTTAGGTGACGTAAGGCGTGTCGTAAGAACGATAAAGAAGGCGACAACGGTGGCCAGGATCACGCCGGTGGCCAAAATTCGGGCCGGTCCGAGTGCTTTTACCGCATCCATTAAACTGTTCACGTGATCCCCACCAACTCTGTTACGCCATTACTCGAAGCCAACATCTTGACCCATTCATTATCCTGATTGGCAGCCGATGGGCCTTCTGTCCCCGTGCCTAGGCAAATCATGCCTAGCGGATCATAAAAAACGGTTAACGGCGGGCGTAATTTTTGAGCACGGCAAACACACCCGTCGTCCCCCGGGAACGATGGGAACGGCAGGCGCTGAAATTTGCTGTTAATGTGAGGCGTGAGCGGCGGAATAGGCGGCGTTTGTTCTTGCCGAATTCCTGTTCAGACCGAAATAGGCGATGGCAGCTGATTGTCGGTGTCAAATTCGCCGTGCCGTTCGGCGTGGCTCTGGTCGCTGTCACGGTATAATTGGATGCGGGTGGTGCGCAGGCCGGGCAGGCCGTGGCGATCTATCGCCTGCTGCCAGGAGAGAAATTCTTCAACCGACAAGGAATAGCGGCGGCAGGCCTCTTCCAGGCTGATCAGGCCGCCGCGTACGGCGGCAACCACCAATGCCTTGCGCCGGATAACCCAGCGTTTGGTATTGCTGGGCGGCAGATCGCTCATGGTGATCTGCTCACCGTAAGGCCCCATGATGCGGTCCGGGTTCTGATTTGCCGTGTCTGTCATATCGTTAAACTTCCCTCGTACTCGATGATCTGTAAGCTATCGGACATCGTTTAAACTTTGCCTAAGGAAGAAGGTTAATGGGGCGGTAAGGATAAATTCAGCCGGCGAAATGACCTGATGACGAGACATTAACTGCTCCGCATCAAGCCAAATTCCGCAGTTATCTGGCCAGTCTGATCAATTCATCCAGCATCTCGTCGGCGCTTGTAATAATTCGGGCGGAAGCGGAATAAGCCTGTTGAGTCTGGATCATGATGGAAAACTCTTCCGCCAAATCCACGGTGGACGCTTCCAGGGTTGATGCGGATACGATTCCCGCGCCACCCGTCCGCGCCTCCTGCAAGGTCAAATCACCCGCCGCAAGAGAGCCGATATAGGCGTTGCCCGTATGGCCCTCCAGACCATTGACATTGGGGAACAGGGCCAAGGGCACCTTGAAGATATCCTGCCGCGTACCATTGTCGAACAGGGCGGTGACAATCCCTTCCTCGGAGACGCTGACGCCGGTCAGGGCGCCATACACGGCACCGTTGGTTTCACTGGAAATCAGTGATGAAGGCGTGGAAAACTGCGTCATTCCATCAGCTTGGCCATTACTGCCGTAATCGATGCTGACAGTGGCGTTGGCAATGCCCAAGGCGGCGGCCCAGGTGGTAATCGACAGGCTGGCCGGTGCAGTGGTAGCGGCCGTATTCAAGGTACCGTCGTTGTTGAAAGCCAGGGTAGAGGCGCCGACGACATTCAGCAAACCATTGGGATTGGTGACATCCGTGGAGGGATTGGCATAGATTTCCACCGACCACTGATTGGCGGCCAGGGCATTGTTACGGATATAGCCGAAGGTAAGGGCCCGGACGCCGCCTTTCGAATCAAAGACCTGGATCGAACGTTCGAAGTCCGGTGTCGAGGTGCCGGCCGACATATTGCCGAAGGTATAGGCCTTCGGCGTGGTGTCGGAGTTCAGGTTGGCGGAGATGGACAGGGACGTGGTGGGCGAGGCGGTACCGGTCAGATTGCTGATATTAACCGATTCCAACGACCCCAGACTGCGGTTGCTGGGAAGATTGCCATTCGCATCGTAGGGATAGCCCTGAATATAATAGCCACCGGTGTTTTTCAGATAACCGTTGGAGTCCGCGGCAAAGGAACCGGCTCGCGTATATAGATAGGTCCCTGTTGTCGAGGTTGGAATTTGATCTGTATTGACCACGAAAAAGCCCTTGCCGGTGATGGACAGGTCCGTCGGCGAGGTGGAAGCCTGCAACAGACCCTGACGGTCAACCAGACCGGTTGGGGTGGAGGAGACACCGCCCGGCGAATATTTCGTGGCGGATCCACTGTTGGTGACCAGGGTGTTGAACTTTGCCCGCGTGGTCTTGTAACCAATGGTGTTCACGTTGGTGATGTTATCGGCAATGATGCCCATGGACTGACTTTGGGCGGAGATGCCGGAAACACCTGAAAACAGTGCGCCATATAAACTCATGATAGTCTCCTTAACCGTGGTGCGCCACTTTGAGCGGTGCGTAACTGTTGTTGTTTATTCATTCCTGGTTTCGCTGTCCGTCGCCGCGCCTACGCGCCTGGCAACGCTGGTGCATCCGCAGGATTACTGACCTTGGTCACCGAATTCGCCGGTATCGGAACATTCTGCAACATCAAAACAACACCGCTTGCGTCATTGTGGACGCTGTCGACGGTACCGGCGACGAAGTTGCCGACCATGATGCCTTCTTCGTTGGCATCCTGGGCGCTGACGCCGATGGTGTAGCTGCCCTCCGGCAGGGTGTTGCCAATTCGGTCCTTCCCGTCCCAGGTGAAGTCGTGGCTACCGGCAGTGAGCTTGCCGTTGGTGGAGTAGACAAGCTTGCCGTTTGCATCGGAAACGGTGATGTTTGTGTTCGCGGAATTCTCCGGCAAATGATAACGCCATTGGGCCTTACCTTTAGACAGGCTGGTGGTCGCGCCTTCGGCCTCGACTTTCTTACCAAGGTAAGACACGGCATCCGCCGTCGAATTGGTTGAAATCATGGCCAGCAGTTTTTCAAGGTGTTTATTGGATGCGATGGACTGCTCGACCTGGCTGAACTGCACCAACTGATCAGTGAACTGCGTGGCATCCATGGGGTCGAGGGGATCCTGATGCTCCAACTGGGTG
>JABIRL010000244.1 GCA_018667855.1 Rhodospirillaceae bacterium | reverse complement strand
CGCCGCCAGTTGCCCCGTGCTTTGGCGGTCGATCATATCCCAGCCGAATTCGAACTCCGCCCGCCAGTCATAGTCGCCACCCCGATTAAAGGGCGAGCGGTAGGCATGCGGCGTGGGCAACGTCAGAACACCGGGCAAGGTGGGGCCATGGCCGCGCCGCCCACCGGAATAAGTGATCGCCGCCGCACCACCCGTGACACCGTGCCAGGAGCGGTCGAAGGCAACGATCTCGAAACCGCCGGTATAAGTCTTGGCGATACGCTGGGCAGCCTCGTTCGATTCACCGCCCGTGGAAAGCGGCAGCACCCGATCGAGCCCACGGGGCAGCATAGCGGCCAGAGCATCCGCGAAAGCGACAACCGGGTCGGACAGAAAGCTGCTGTGCAGGTGATCCAGGTTGGCGGCCATATCGTGGACCACCTCGACAACCTCCGGGTGGCCGTGGCCGAGAATGCTGCTCATCTGGCCGGACGTAAAATCCAGGATAGCGCGGCCATCCCGGTCGTGGATGTATGAGCCCTTGGCGCGGGTAATGCGCATCTCGGCGAAATCTCCGCCGTAACGGAACACATGCTCACTCATTCGCTGTTCTCCTCAATCGGCCGATCGATAGCATATAGAGATAGATCGAAGGTTTCCCGCCTTGCCACGGACCAGCGTTGGATAGCCTCCACATATGCCATGCCGCATCCTTCCATGACCCGCCATGACGGCTCGTTATCGGGGCGGCAGGCGGCCACCACCCGGCGCAGGGACAGGGCATCGAAGGCCATGGCAATAACGGCAGCGGCGGCTTCGCCCGCGAAACCGCGTCCCTGATAGGGTCGACCGACCCAATAGCCGATTTCGCCTTCCTCGGCACCGTTGCAGGTCAAGGAGATAATGCCGACCAGTTCGCCACTGGCCCGCGCGACCATGGCAAGGATAAAGCGCCGTTGGCTGGCCAGTTCGCCTTGGGACCAGTCGATGAATTCGCGCGCCATTTTAGTGTCATAGGGGTGCGGTATATCGGAGGTCCAGCGCGCCACTTCCCAATCACCGGCCAACTCGGCGACGACCTTGGCATCGGTGCGTTCCAGCGGCCGCAGCACAAGGTTATCGCTGCGCAAGGGCGGTCGATAGGGCAGCTTGGGTTTGCGGCCAAACGACATCACGGCACCTACAGCAGATCGCGCAGCATGGCGACCAAGGGCCGGTCGGCGGGCGGCATTGGCAGATCGCCCATGCGCATGGGCCGCAGCCATTTGATAGCCTGATTTTCCATGGCCCGCGGCGTGCCGTCCCAGACCCTGCAGACGTACAACGGCATCAGCAGACGAAATTCCTCGTAGGCATGGGAGGCAAATGTAAAGGGCGCCAGACAGGCCTCGGTCACATCGATATCCAGTTCTTCGCGCAATTCCCGGATCAGGGTTTGTTCCATGCTCTCATCGCCTTCGACCTTGCCCCCGGGGAATTCCCACAATCCGGCCATGGATTTGCCCTCCGGCCGCTGCTGTACCAGTACCCGGCCGTCCACATCCACCAGCGCGGCGGCGGCAACCAGTAGTAATGGCAGCGGTTGCGAAGTTTCCGCCATCAGGAGCGGTAGTCGGCGTTGATCGAGATATAGCCGTGGGTCAGATCGCAGGTCCAGACCACGGCCTTGCCCCGGCCCACGCCCACGTCCACCGCGATATCGATTTCCCGGCCCCTCATGTGCGGCACCACCTGTTCCTCGCGATAGTCGGGGTGGGGATGGCCATGTTCGGCAATGGCAACGCCGCCAATGGTGATGGACAGACCGTCCCGGTCGGCGGCCTCTCCCGCGCGGCCCACGGCCATGATGATGCGGCCCCAATTGGCGTCTTCGCCTGCAATGGCGGTTTTGACCAGGGGTGAATTGGCGATCGTCATGGCGATTTGCCTCGCCGCCCGGGCCGATGCGGCCCCCGTGACTGACACGGTGATAAATTTCGAGGCGCCCTCGCCGTCCCGCACCACTTGCTTGGCCAGATCCTGCATCACGGACAGCAGCGCCGCCTTGAAGGATGCCAGCCGCTTGTCCTTGGCGTCCGTTATTCTGGCATGTTTCGGGCCCTGCCCGGTCGCCGCCAGCAGAACCGTGTCGGAGGTGGAGGTATCGCCGTCTACGGTGATGCAATTGAAGGATCGGCTATTGGCCCATTGCAACAGATCGCGCAATACGCCGGCGGGCAATTTGGCGTCGGTGAACAGAAAGCTCAACATGGTCGCCATATCCGGCGCGATCATGCCGCTGCCCTTGGCGATGCCGGCAATTCGGATCGCCTGACCGTCAATTTCCGCCTCGGCGGAAGCACCCTTTGGATAGGTATCGGTGGTGCAGATCGCCTTGGCCGCCGCAAGCCAGCCCTGGGTTTTCAATTTAGCGTGAAGTGACGGCACGGCACGCACCAGCCGGTCGACCGAAAGGGTCTCGCCAATCACCCCGGTCGAGGCGACCATCACCTCCCCTGGCTTGCAGCCAACCGCACCGGCAATGGCCCGCGCGGTCGCGGCCACATCATCCATGCCCTGACGGCCGGTGAAGACATTGGCGTTGCCGGCGTTGATGACAATCGCCCGCGCCTTGCCCTTGGCGATATGTTTACGGCACCACACCACCGGCGCGCCCGGCATGGTGGAGCGGGTGAAAACGCCGGCGATAGTGCTGCCCGGCGCCAATTCAGCCAGGGTCAGATCGGCTCGCCGGCGGTAACGCTCGCCGGCGGCATGGGCGGCCAACCGCAAACCGGGAATGACTGGCAGGGTCGGAAACCGGGCCGGGGCCAGAGGCGAGACGTCTAATTCAGGCATGATACATCGCATCCATACAGTGACGGCAGCGCATGGTACCCAGCCCCTCCCGTCCTTACAAGAGGCGCCCAAATGCGCCGAATAGCGCTATTTTACCGGGATTACTCAGCTTTCTTGGGGGCGTCGGCCGGGCTGCCATCCAACTTGAACAGCTTGATATCGGCGCCCTTGGACAGCTGCTTCAACAACGCCGCCACCACGGTTTGCGCAATGGCCTGGCGCAGTTCCGGAGCCCGCTTGGCGTAGCTGGGACCTTCGCCCTGGCGGCGATCCGTCACCTTGATGACATGCCAGCCGAAGCCGGTTTTTACCGGCGCCGAGAGCTCACCCGCCTTCAGGGCAAAGGCCGCATTGGCGAATTCGGGTACCATCTTGTCCTTGGTGAAATAGCCCAGATCACCACCCTTGGCGCCGCTGGGTCCTTTTGACTTCGTCTTGGCGATCGCGGCGAAATCGCCGCCCTTGTTCAGTTCCGCGACAATGGCGTCCGCCTCTTCCTTGGTTTCCACCAGGATGTGGCTGGCGCGAACTTCGTCGGCGCCCTTCTGTTTGCCCTTTTCCTCTTCATAGCGCGCGCGCAAGGCTTTATCGGTCGCGGCGGCAGTAACTTCACGGGACACCAAGGCCTGTTCCAGAATTCTGTTCCGGGCCTGTTGAATCTGGCTGGCCACTTCCGGTTCATCGGCCAAATTCGCAGCTTCCGCCGCCAGCAGGACGAGGCGCCGTTCGGTCAATTGCTGTACCAGGGGCTGATAGATCTGGTCGATCGGCATGCCCCGGTATTGCTGCGGTAGGTTTTCGTAGGCTAGGCGTACATCCCGGAATAGAACCTTGCTGCCGTTCACTACCGCCACGACTTGGTCATCGGACGGCGGGGGCGCGGCCTTCTGGTCCTGGCTTTGCGCCCTGGACGGCGATGCGGAAAGCAGCATGACGACCGTCAGGCAGGCCGCCAACGGCGAGAAAAATAATTTTATCATGGGAAAAGGCTTTCATAGGCCGTTGGGGGAATGCTCAAGGATACCATCGGTAATCGGCAGGCAATATCGATTATTGGGCCGCCGCACACAAGGCATTAAGGTCCATGCGCACATAATATTGACTAACTTGCTCGTGGCGTCCGCCAACCGCGATCATTGGCTCCGGTTGCGTTGACAGGGGGGCAAGTGGCCATTATGTCTCACTGGTTGCGTTGCCGTGCACCCCGATTTCGGGCAAGCGCGGGTCTACCTGCTGGTTATTTGGTATTTTTTGGGAATTTTTGATGGCTATTTTAGGCGGCATCGCCAAGCGCCTGTTCGGCTCGTCCAATGATCGGGTTCTAAAGGGACTGGAACAACCGGTCGCCATGATCAATGCCCTGGAGCCGGAGTACGAGGCCCTGTCGGATGATGACCTGGTGGCCAAAACGGACGAATTCCGCCAACGCCACGAAAATGGTGAAAGCCTGGATGACCTGCTGGTGGAAGCCTTCGCCGCCGTACGGGAAGCGGCCAAGCGAACCCTGGGGCAGCGCCATTTCGATGTGCAGTTGATGGGCGGCATGGTGCTGCATCAGGGCAAGATTGCCGAGATGCGCACCGGCGAGGGCAAGACTTTGGTCGCCACCCTGCCCGCCTATCTGAACGGCCTGTCCGGCAAGGGCGCCCATGTGGTTACCGTCAACGACTATCTGGCGCAACGGGATGCGAACTGGATGAGCGTCGTCTTCGCCAAACTGGGGCTGAGCACGGGCTGTATCGTGCACGGCCTGGACGATGACGAACGCCGCGCGGAATACGCCCGCGACGTCACCTATGGCACCAACAATGAATTCGGCTTTGACTACCTGCGCGACAATATGAAGTTCGAGCGTCCGGCAATGGTACAGCGGTTGTTCAATTTCGCCATCGTCGACGAGGTAGACTCAATTCTGATTGATGAAGCGCGGACGCCGTTGATTATCTCCGGTCAGGCGGAGGATTCATCCGAATTGTACAAAACAATCGATGTCCTGATGCCGAAACTGGCGGAAAGCGATTACGAAAAGGACGAAAAGGCCCGTACGGTAAATTTCACCGAGGATGGCGCCGAATCCATTGAAGACTTGCTGCGCGAAGTAAATTTGTTGAAGGGCGAGACCCTGTACGACATGGAGAACGTCTCCGTCGTGCATCACGTCAACCAGGCCCTGCGCGCCCACCAGATGTTCCAGCGCGACGTCGATTATATGGTGAAGGATGACAAGATCATCATCATCGACGAATTCACCGGCCGCGCCATGGAGGGGCGGCGCTATTCCGAAGGCCTGCACCAGGCCCTGGAAGCCAAGGAAAACGTCGAGGTTCAGCCCGAGAACCAGACCATGGCCTCGATCACCTTTCAGAATTATTTCCGGTTGTACCCGAAACTGTCGGGCATGACCGGCACGGCGATGACGGAGGCCGGCGAGTTTCTGGAAATCTACAAACTGCCCGTGGTCGAGGTGCCGACCCACCTGGACATGGTGCGCGACGATCAGGACGATGAGGTTTACCGCACGGAAGACGAAAAATTCGCCGCCATCGCCGAACTGATCGCGGAATGCCAGGTAAGGGGCCAACCGGCCCTGATCGGCACGGTTTCGATTGAGAAATCGGAAGTGCTGTCGGAATTGTTGAAGACGAAAAAGGTCACGCACAACGTCCTCAATGCCCGCCACCACGAACAGGAGGCCTTTATCATCGCCCAGGCCGGCCGCTTGGGCGCCCTGACCATCGCCACCAACATGGCCGGGCGCGGCACCGATATCCAGCTTGGCGGTAACCTTGATATGCGCCTTGCCATGGAGGCGACCGCCGACGACGGTACGGTGGATACTGCCAAGGCCGAAGCCATTGAGGCCGAGATCGAGGCCGAGAAGGCAAAGGTGCTGGAAGCCGGCGGCCTGTTTATCCTGGGCACGGAACGGCATGAAAGCCGGCGCATCGACAACCAGCTGCGCGGCCGTTCCGGCCGCCAAGGTGATCCCGGCGCATCGAAATTCTTCCTCAGCCTGGAAGATGACCTGATGCGGATCTTCGGTTCGGAACGCATGGACGGCATGCTGCGCAAACTGGGCCTGGAAGAGGGCGAGGCGATCATTCACCCTTGGGTCAACAAGGCCCTGGAGAAGGCCCAGGAAAAGGTCGAGGCGCGCAACTTCGATCTGCGCAAGAACCTGTTGAAATACGACGATGTCATGAACGACCAGCGCAAGGTGATCTACGAACAGCGCCTTGAACTGATGGATGCGGAAGACGTCGCCGAAACCGTTGCCGATATGCGCCGGGAAGTGGTCGAGGGCCTGGTGGCCATGCATATTCCCGAACGCGCCTATGCCGAACAATGGGACGCCGATGGTCTGCGCCAGGATGTGGGCGAGATTTTCGCCCTGGACCTGCCCATCCCCGAATGGTGTGCGGAGGAAGGCATCGCGGACGAGGAAATCCGCAAACGCATCTACAGCGCCACTGATCGGCGCATGGCGGAAAAAGCCGCTAACTACGGCCCCGATGTCATGCGCATGGTGGAAAAGGGCCTGCTGCTGCAATTGCTGGACCAGACCTGGAAGGATCATTTGCTGACCCTGGATCATTTGCGTGGCGGCATCGTGCTGCGTGCATACGGCCAGCGCGATCCCCTGAACGAATACAAGACCGAGGCCTTCACCCTGTTCGAGACCATGCTGGGTGATTTGCGTACGACCACGACCCGCGTCCTGGCCCATATCGAACTGCAGGCCGACACGGAAAACAATCTATTCGCTGAAACACAGGCCACCCCCATGATGCTGGAGGAAGAGCATCTCGATCCCATGACCGGCCACAATGAAATGGCCGAGGATGATCTGGTCATGGCTGATGGCGAGAGCCACGGTACCAATGGCGCCCACGCCCCCCTGCCGGCCCGCACCCGCCAGGCGGCGGCAACCATGAACCCGGATGATCCCGCGACCTGGGGCAAGGTGCCGCGCAACACCGCCTGCCCTTGCGGTTCCGGCAAGAAGTACAAGCACTGCCACGGTAACTAGCGCGTTTCCGAGATCTTGTACGACGGATCGCCCTAAACGATGTCCTCGGAATAGAGCTCCGACAAAGTATCGGCCGACTGCTTCAGATCGGCGGCCAGTGAAGCCAGCGCGCCGCCTTTCAATTGTTCGGACAACCCCAAACCGGCAATGGCGCGGTTGGTGCCGGCGATGGCTTCACGGACCGGGGCCGCGACAACAGTGACGCCGCCGATATGGTGGCCGGCATCGATGGCATAGCCATTCTCACGGGCGTAGGCGACATCATCAAGCCAAGTCGTGAAATCAGGTGTGTTCTGCCAATTCAGTTCTTCGAACGGCTGCCGCAAATAGGCCGGGTCCATATCCCCGGTGGCGGCGAAGCAATGGCCGATGGCCGAGGTAAGTGCCGGAAAGCGGCTGCCGATATTGACATGGATGGAGAAATTCGTCGGCGCATGCGCCTTGGCGACCACGATGATGCGGTCCGTACCTTCCCGCCACACGGCCACGGTGGTGACCTGGTGGGCCTGGGCGATCCGATCCAGCGCGGTCTGTACATTGCGGACAAAATCATTGGAGCCGACCATGTCGCGGGCAAAGCGCAGCAAGGTTGGGCCCAATTGGTATTTCTTCGCCGCCTTGTCTTCGCTGACCAGGCCATCGTGATCGAGGGTTTTCAAAATATGCAAACAGGTGCTGGGTACGATCCCCAAGGCGCGCGCCACTTCATTGACCCCCGCGGGTCGTTGCGCGGCACCCAGAAAACGCAAGATCCGCACGGCCCGCTGCACCGCCACCACGGGTTTCCGTAATTCCGTCGATGTCATGCTCATGTGAGGCAACGTACAGTTTCTATTTCCATATGACAATAACTATTTCCAATTGACATCATCCGGCCTAATTTGTATCGTTTCCAGCATCGGGAGCATTGGGAGAACTTATCGTGGACAAACAGGATCCAGCCACCGACGAGGCGATTGCCAAAAAAGCCGCCGACCTCGATATTTTTAATGCCGAGTACAACACGAATCCCGGGCCCATTTGGCGCGAAATGCGGGAATCCTGCCCCTTTGCCCGCACCGAGAAACGCGGCGGCTTCTGGATGACCACGACTTATGAGGACGTGCAGTCCCTGGTAAGGAAAGTGCCCGAGTTGTCCAATCGCCAGGTTTCGGTCGTGGAGATGCCCGAAGGCAAGGACCTGCTTGGCGAGCACAACACCCAGACCTTGCCGCCGATTACTATGGATCCGCCCGAGAATATCCCCCTGCGCCGCCTTCTCCTGCCGTTCTTCACGCCGAAGGCGGTGGAGACCTATCGCCCCTTTACCGAAGCTTTGTGTAACGATTTGATCGATCAGTTCATTGACAAGGGTGCTTGTGACGGGGCCGTGGACTATGCCCAACAGATCACGCCCCGTGTGATCAGCCATATACTCGGCATCGATCCCGCCCAAAGCGATCAGTTCGTGGAATGGGTTCGGGGCTTCATCGAATATGGTTTCGACGACGCGGAACTCCGCGCGGAGAGCAATCGCCATTTGGTGAATTTCTTTACTGAGCAATTGGCCCACCGAAAGGCAAATCCCGGCGATGATTTCATCTCTCGGATGATAGGTCAGGAAATTGATGGCGAACCCTTGACCGACCGGGTCATTGTCAAGATGTGCGTGCTGACGCTCGCCGCCGGCATTGATACGACATGGAGTTCAATCGGTTCATCCCTGCTCCATTTCGCGACCCATCCTTCCGACCGCCGCCGCCTGGCGGCGGAGCCCGGCCTGTTCCCCACCGCGATTGAAGAAATGCTGCGCCTGCATGCCCCGGTTTCAGTGGGCCGCATCGCCATGGAAGATGTGGACCACAAAGGCACCACCATCAAACGGGGCGAACGCCTGGTCTTGAACTTCCCGGCCGCCAACCGCGATCCGGAAGTGTTTGAATGCCCTGACGAAGCCGTCATCGACCGGCAGAAAAACCGCCACGTCGCCTTCGGCGTCGGTGTCCACCGTTGCGCCGGCTCTAACCTGGCGCGCTTGGAAATGGAGGTCGCCTTGCAAACCTGGTTCAAACGCATCCCTGAATTTGAACTGAGCGATCCCGACGGCGTCACCTGGGCCGCGGGCCAGGTGCGCGGCGCCCGCAACGTGCCCGTTCGGTTTTGATCCAAACAGACTCCCGTTGAAGTCCCGAAAATAGCATATGCTACGCACATACCCCTCGTGGAATTCATTTTCCGCGAGGGGTTTTTCTTGGTCCACCTGATTTCGGAGAGCTATGCGATACCCGTCTGGCCAATCGCGAGGAATTTCTCGCGCCGGTGCTGGCGCATGAAGCCGCCGTCCTTGCCGTCGAATTCCGCCAGCGCCCCGGCGATGGCATCGCCCAGAGCGGCGATGGTGGATGCGGGGTTGCGGTGGGCGCCGCCAACGGATTCCTCGACCACCTGATCGACCACGTTTAATTCAGTCAAGTCCTGCGCCGTGATCTTCATGGCCACGGCGGCATCTTGCGCGCGTTCGGCGGAGCGCCAGAGAATAGAGGCGCAGCCCTCGGGCGAGATCACCGCATAGACGGCATGTTCCAGCATGATAACCGTGTTGCCAGTGGCCAGCGCCACGGCGCCGCCCGAGCCGCCCTCGCCCACCAGGCAGGCAATCAGCGGCACCCGGATATCAAGGCAGGTCTCGGTGGAGCGGGCGATGGCTTCCGCCTGGCCGCGCTCTTCGGCTCCGATGCCGGGATAGGCGCCCTGGGTATCCACCAGGGTGATAACGGGTAGTTCAAATCGTTCCGCCAGGCGCATCAGGCGGGCCGCCTTGCGATAGCCTTCCGGTCGGGCCATGCCGAAATTGTGGCGCACCCGGCTTGCCATATCGCTGCCCTTTTCATGGCCGATGACCATGACCGAGCGGCCGCGAAAACGGCCAATGCCACCTGTTATCGCCTTGTCATCGGAATAGGCGCGATCACCAGACAAAGGGGTAAAATCGTCGATCAGGCCGTCAATATAATCATCAAACTGGGGGCGGTTGGGGTGACGGGCCACCTGAACTTTTTGCCAGGGCGTCAGATTTTCATAGGCTTCACGCAATAATTGATCAGCCTTGCTTTGCAGGCGCGATACCTCGTCCTCGATATCCGCGCCGCCTTCCTGCTCGCCATCCAGCTGGCGCAGATCGTGAATCCGCGCCTCCAACTCGGCTATTGGTTTCTCGAAATCCAGGAAGCTGATCATGCCGTGCGCTATGCCAATCTAGTCGGCCAGAGGATGCGCCGATTTTACCAATTCCTGCAAGCGTTCCTGCAGGATATGGGTGTAGATCTGGGTGGTTGAAATATCGGCGTGGCCGAGCATCTGCTGGACCGCGCGCAGGTCTGCGCCATTGGCCAAAAGATGTGAGGCGAAGGCATGGCGCAGGGAATGGGGCGAGACCTTGGCGGCATCAATTTCCGCCACCCGGGCCAATTCCTTGACCAGTTGCGAAAACCGCTGCCGGGTCAAATGCCCGCCTTTTGATCGCGAGGGAAACAGCCAGGCCGCATCCGCCGGTCGGCGCACGAAACGAGACCGCACCCCGTCATATTTTTCCAAAGCCTTCAGCGCCGGCTCGCTCAACGGCACCATGCGTTCCCGGCCGCCCTTGCCCTTAACCACGATAAAGGCCCGATCCGATTGCACGGCCGGATAGGGCAGCATCAACAGTTCCGAGACACGCAAACCGGTGGCGTACAGCAGCTCCATCAAGGCGACCAGACGGATGCCCTCGGCACCTTTGTAGGTCTTGGCCGCCGTCAAGAGCCGCTCCACCTCTAATTCGGAGAGGACCTTCGGCAGCGGTCTGACCCGGCGCGGGCTGTCGATTGCCGTCGAAGGATCATCGTTACGCATGCCCTCGGCATGGAGAAATCGATAGAATTGCCGCAACGCCGACAGGCGCCGCGCGGCCGTGGACGGCGCCATGCCCTCGCGCTCCAAATATGCGAGATAACTGCGAATATCATCGGCATCCGCGCGGGCAATGGCAGAACCGTTGAATTCCGTGAAATGACGCAGATCGCGGCCATAGGAATCCAGCGTATTCTGGGCAGCGCCCCGTTCGACGGCCAGCATTTCCAGGAAATTATCGACGTATTGTAATGATTGGGACAACGCTACACTCACATTAGTTCCAGAAATTGAAATTCAAAAGCCAACACCCAACAATCCTTCCAGCGCCACGGCGCCCGCATCATCCGCCAGACCAACCTGACGCAGGGCGGAAACAATCCGCCCCAGGGTCATGCTATCGCCCTGTCCGGGACCCTCGTCACCGAGCAGAAGCAAGGACAATAACACCGCCTCGCCCCTTCGCCCAGCCGCCGCCGCCCGATCCAATCCGATCAGCAACGGCGCCGAAGTCGGCTGCCGGGATTGTAGGACCTCCCGCTCGGGCGCGGCCAGCAATGGTAACCAAAGGTCGCCCGAAACATCCCTGCCCAGCGCCGATAACAAGCCGAATAACCTGATGGCGCGTTGGTACCTTTCCGGGCCGCCATTTGCAACCTCTCCCTGCCACCAACCGGCTAAAACCTTTCCCATGACGGAAGCCAAAACACGATCTTCCGCCGCCCCCGCATCAACATAAAGCAGAGGCGCGAGGGTCAACATGGCGGCGGCGGCATCTTTTTGGCCGCCTCGGGCCGGCTCAATCACCGCCAATAGCCAGGCCCGCGCGGCATCACGGTCCCCGGCCGCCAATAAAGCGCGGCCCGCCGGCGCCGCGAACCAGGCCAGCGCGGGATCCGGTTGGATGGTGCGGGTCTGAGAGAGGTTGACCCGCACGGCGGTCATATAGCGGCCACTGCGCCGGCCGTTGCGCCACGCCGCCGCAAGGGCCCGGGCGCGGCCGGAAATCTGGTCATCGATCCGTGCCACTTGATAAAGGATGGCCGCCGCCGAAGGTCCCGGCTGTTGCTCCGCCAGGGCGATGGCATCAGCGGCCTGTTCAGCGGAGAACGGCACACTGGCGTAGACCCGGGCCAATATTTCCGTGCCCAATATGCCCATGGCTTCGGCCCGTTCCGCGGCCTCAAGCCGCAAGGATAATGACGCATTGGGTGAAGTTGCGATGGCCCGCACCACGGCCGGCGCGGCCCCCTTCACCGCATCCGCCGGGATGGCCCGGCGCGCTGCCCGCAGCATGGCCAGATGCAACGGTCCGGTGCGGGCAATTTTATCCAACGGCTCCACTTCGCCGCCGCTCAATCCGGACAAAAGGGTAAAATAAGCTTCGTCGTCGATGCCGTTTTCATACAGCAGCTGTTCGTAAAGTTCGACCTGAGCCGCCTGACCATCCAAGGCCAAACAAAACGCCATGACCTTCTGCCAGATCGCCTGGTCGTCGGTTGTGGGCCCGCTCACATTATCGCCGCTGAAAAAATTTCGGGCCATGCGGCAGGCTTCCCGTACATTGCCGTTAAGCAATTCAGCTTCGACTTGAACCCGTGCGTAAACCGCGTTCTCCATGGTCAGGGGCGCGAATTTCAACAACCGTGCCACCGCATCCGAATCACCGGCCGCCGCCAGACGTTCAATGCGCGCGGCGGCAAGGGCGCTGCCGTCTTGATCGCCGGCATCAGCCGCCGAAGCATCATCGGCGGGTGGCAGGGCCGTGGATACCAGCAACCGCCGGCGCAACGACTGCATTGCAGGCGAACTCGCCGCCGCGGGCAGTCGGGGCAACAGGGCCATGACCAAAGGCAACCGCGTCCCCGCCCACATGTCCTGGCCCAGCCCGCCCTGGGCCGCATTCAAAAGACCAATGGCCGAAACCTTGGCCTGGCCAAGGTTTTGCACCTGAATACCTTCGCCCCTCGTGCCGGTCGCTTCATTAACCTTACCGCTATCGTTGCCGGCGGACGTTGCCCGGTCCCCTGGCGGCGGCGGCGTTGCGGGTTGTGCCGACTGGCGCGGCCGCAAGGAACGCGGCGCCTGCACGCGGCGCCTGGCCCGGTCCTCCAGCTGTTGCGGTGTTAAGGCCTGGCCGGTTTTCGGATCCAGCCGCAATTGCAAGGTTTTTGGCCGTGTCCCCAAGCGTCTTTGCGGGGGGGCTGCCGTATCGGGCGCCTTAATGATGGTTGGACTTTTACTTGCTGGGGCCGGTCCGACCGTGATGCTGGGCAGCTCCTCCGCCTCGGTCTTCTGCAATTGTGTCTGGGCCGCCGCGACAACCAGCAAGAACATTGGCAAAATTGTCAGCGCCGCCAGGGCCGACAGCCATTTAACGGGGAAAACGTTCATCGGCCAGAACCTCGTGCACGGGTGTTTTCGGGGCCGGGATTTGCCAGATAGCCAGGAAAGCAACGCCACCGCCTAGGAAAAGCACGACAAAGGCAATCAAGAACAGAGAAATTTTTTTCATGAGGAATTGCAGATCCATTCCATATTTGTGCGATATTTGTGCGATATTCCATGGATGTTACAGTGAAAGAGGACAGCGGAAGGCTTATTTGTTAGACTGTGAATGTGGCAGAACTTAGTCGATACAGGCGCCAACTTATATATTGCGCGTCCGCCTTGCAACGGGACCGGACCTTGATGTCCGAGACAACCGCTATCGACGCCCGCGAACCCTTCCAAAGCCCCCCCGGCGAACGGTCAGAATCCATCAATGTGCCTGCGCCATGATTGAAACAGACATTCCTGATGTGGCACGCGGTATCGTCCTGGTCGGTCTGATGGGGGCCGGAAAATCGTCGGTCGGCCGCCGCCTGGCAAAACGCCTAGGGCTGATGTTTTTCGACGCGGATCAAGAAATCGAGAAAGCGGCGGACTGTACCATAGATGAGATATTCAGCCGCCATGGCGAGGCCGAATTCCGCGCCGGCGAGCGGCGTGTCATCGCCCGTCTATTGGCTGGCCCGCCCCATGTCCTGGCGACCGGCGGCGGCGCCTTCATGGACCCCGAGACCCGTGCCGCTATTCGCGAACAGGGTATTTCCATATGGCTGCGGGCAGACCTGGATGTGTTGCTGGAACGGGTCCTACGCCGCGATAACAGACCGCTTTTGAAACAGGGCGACCCCAAAGAGATCCTGCGCAAACTGATGGTGGAGCGTGACCCGGTCTATGCCCAGGCGGATATGACCGTGACATCCGGCCAGGGCCCGCACGAAGACGTGGTTGAACAAATCGTCTCGGCCTTGCGGGATATTACCGCCAACGGTGCGAAGGATACCAGTTGATGGCGGCCCCGGACGGACCACCAGTTGACGATCCCGTGGGCGAACCGGTGGGCGAACCAGGGGGCGAACCAGCTTCGGTACGGGTGGAGCTGGCGGATCGCGCCTACGACATTGTCATCGGTGAAGACCTGTTAGCCAATGCCGGCAGCTATTTGGCGCCGGTCCTGGCCCGGCCACGCGTGGTGATCGTCAGTGACGACATCGTCGCGAAAATACATTTGCGGCCCTTGCAGGCATCCCTGGATAGTACTGGCATCAAACACGATGCCATCGTCGTCCCCGCCGGTGAGGCTTCAAAGAACTTCGCGCAATTGCAGACGCTGTTGGAACAACTGCTTGATTTGCGGGTTGAACGGCGGGATACGATCCTGGCCCTCGGTGGCGGCGTGGTCGGTGACCTGGCGGGTTTCGCCGCCGCCATCCTGCGCCGGGGCGTCGATTTCATACAGTTGCCGACCACTTTACTGGCCCAGGTCGACAGCTCGGTCGGCGGCAAAACAGCGATCAACGCGGCCCAGGGCAAGAACCTGATCGGCGCCTTTTATCAGCCCCGCCTGGTGCTGGCCGATGTCACCGCCTTGGCCAGCCTGCCGGAGCGGGAATTGCGGGCCGGGTATGGCGAAGTGGTGAAATACGGCCTAATCGACGATTTCGCATTTTTTGAATGGCTGGAGGAACATGGCACCGCGGTTCTTTCGGGCGATCGGGCGGCCCTGCGTCATGCGGTTGCGGTTTCCTGCCGCTCGAAAGCCGCCATCGTAGCCCGCGACGAGCGGGAGAGCGGGGACAGGGCACTGCTGAACCTGGGCCACACGTTCGCCCATGCCCTGGAGGCCGAAGGCGGATACGATGGCCGATTGCTGCATGGCGAGGCGGTCGCGGTGGGCCTAAACATGGCTTTTGCCCTCTCGACCCGGTTGGGCCTGTGTCCCGCCCAGGAAACGGAGCGCCTGAAACGCCATCTGGAGGCCATGGGCCTGCCGGGCGGACCGGAGCGGTTCAATCTGCCAGGACTAACACCGGAGGTCATGGTGCACCATATGCAGCAAGACAAGAAGGTAACCGATGGCCGCCTGACCTTTGTGCTGGCGCGGGGCATCGGCCAGGCCTTCATCGAAAACGAGGTGGCGGAGGACGCTGTGTTGGGCATGCTGGCAACCGCTTTGCAACCGATATCTACCTAACATAACGGCAAAAAAAGGAACAATCACGCCATGGATGGCGAGTTGGTATTTTCCATAGTCGGTGTTGTGGTCTTGCTGGTGCTGTCGGCGTTGTTTTCCGGCACCGAGACGGCCCTGACGGCCGTGTCGCGGGCCCGCATGCACCAATTGGAACGCCGCGGCGTGCGCCGCGCCGGGCGGGTCAACCGCCTGATCGCCCGGCCCGAACGTCTGATCGGTGCGGTTCTGCTGGGCAACAATTTGGTCAATATTCTG
>JABIRL010000123.1 GCA_018667855.1 Rhodospirillaceae bacterium | reverse complement strand
TCATGCAGCGGGCCATGGCCTCCGGCCAGCGCATCTTCGAGGTGCTTGAGGTGCCCATCGCCATCGCCGACAAGGCGGACGCCGCCAGACCAGAGTCTATCGAGGGCGAGATCACCTTCGAAGATGTAACCTTCGGCTACGTGCGCGGCCTGCCGGTGCTCAACGACATCAGCTTTGCCGTTCGCAAGGGCGAAACGGTCGCCCTGGTGGGCCCCACGGGGTCGGGCAAGACCTCGATCACCTCGTTGCTGCATCGCTTCTACGAGGTCTGGGACGGCGCCATAAAGATCGACGGTATCGATGTGAAAGATTACGCCAAGGCGGCCCTGGGCCAGCATATCGCCATGGTGCTGCAGGATCCGTTTCTCTTTACCGGCAGCATCTTCGACAACATCCGCTACCGCACCGAAAGCGCCAGCCGGGAGGATGTGGAACGGGCCGCGAAAGTGGTTGGCGCCCACGAGTTTATCTCGTTGCTGCCCGACGGCTACGACACCATGTTGGAACAACAGGGGCGGAATTTATCCCTGGGTCAGCGGCAATTGCTTAGCTTTGCCCGGGCCCTGGTGGCGGATGCGAAAATCCTGATCCTGGATGAGGCCACGGCGAATATCGACAGCTATACCGAGCGGCAGATCCAGATCGCCCTGAAGCGATTACTGGATGGCCGCACCGGCATCGTCATCGCCCACCGCCTGGCCACCGTGCGCGGCGCCGACCGTATCGTGGTTCTGCAGGAAGGCCGCATCGTAGAAACCGGCACCCACGACGCCCTGATCGCCGCCAAGGGCCTATATGCCCGCCTCTACGCTCTGAACTACGCCTCCTTCGACGACATCCCCGAGGATATCCTGGCGGACGCCATCACCGAGCAGGCGCGGACGTAATTTGTCCCGTGGGCTTGATCGGCGCGGGTTCAGCCCTAGCTTGACTGGAGCCGATCAGCTTTTTCGCCAGTAACCAGGTTCGAGGGGTGGGGGAAAATGAACGAATTGCTTCGCGCGCAATTTTCTCCGTCAATTCTCAGAAATTGGATTTTTGTCGTCATTGGTGTGGCCATAATCAGCCACGCGGCGGGCTCAGCTGTGGCTCAAACAAAAAACCCCAGTAATGGGACTGAAAAAATCACATTTCTGACAGCCGACGACTTTCCATACCAAACAAAAGAAGGAACGGGCGCCACTTACGAAATTCTAGAAACCGTCTTTGCCAAATTGAACTACACCACGGATCAAATTCATTTTTACCCGTGGGCGCGAGCGTTCGCCGATGTGAAATCAGGCAAGAAAAATACAGCGGTGTTTTCCATGACGCGAAAGCCCGCCAGAGAAAAATTCTTCGATTGGTATTGCTATTTGTTTGACGGCCTATCTCCGCAAGTGATCGTTAGATCAGACTTTGTTCCAAGCCGTTCGCGCAATGCCCTTTCCGGAAAGATCGCTGTTCTTTGGAGAGGAAGCGCAGGCATTTTGAGACTAAAGAGTTTGATGAAAAGAGGCCTTGAATCCAGTTATGTTGAAGTTTCAAATCATAAACAAATAATTCAAATGCTTATGTCAGGAAGGGCCGATTTTACCATTTCATTTTCGAAGTTAATAAAGAAAGAATGCTCGAAAGAAAATATTGATTGCGAATCTCTTGTTGTTTTCGATTACCCACAACTTCAAGAAAGAAATAGACTCTATTTGGCGCTAAGCAAGAATTTCGACCAACATACGAAGAGCACGTTCGTGAAGGCGTTTTTGGATTTCCAAAGAACCAAGCAATATTTGAGGATATTACACAAATACGATTTGAAATTTATTGTCGATTAGCGGCGGGATCGCGGCAGATTTAATCCAACAGCCCCGCTGGCAGCCTGACGGCCAGGCCGAGCTGTTTGCCCTTGCCACGCCACACGGCGCTGTTGATACCGACGACGCGCAGATCGCCGTCGATGCGCATCATCACGGGCGAACCGGAATCGCCGAACGTGGCGTCGCAATCATGCAGCATGATGGTCCCGCCGCCTTGGGATTGGCGATTGGCGACCAATCTGCAGGAATCAACGATGGTCAGTAATTGCGCCCGATCGAAACTGTAACCCGCCTGGGAAATTTCCCCGCCGTCCTTAAGCAACGGCAAATCCTTCAGCCGGACAAGGGGTATCGGTTGCAGGTTGGGAATGCCGGATATTTCAGCGGCCAATTTCAAGACCGCCCAGTCCTTGGCCGGATCGGTCAATTTGCCCGTTCGGTCCATGGTGGCGCCGGGCGCCCGCACGATCTCGCGGACCTTGGAATAGGCAAGGTGCTTGCCACGGGAATAACCGGCCTGAAATCGTACATCCTGCGGGCTGAGCCAGCGCCGGGTCTGATTGTTCCAGACACAATGAACCGCCGTCAGCACACGGGTCGGCGTGATCAGGGTGCCGGAGCAAAAACTGCCATTGCGGATGCTGACCCGCCCGACGGCGGTCCAGGGCTGCTCGGGCTTCAACAAAGGCCGGCGCAGGTCCTGGCTGGAGACACCCGTAGGCTTTTTCTTTTTGAATTGCCCTGCCTGCGCCGCGCCGTCCCAGAACAAAATACCCACCAGCAACGGCAGCAGCATGAAAATAACCGCGAACCGCACGGCGCATGACTGTTGGACCGGGCCCATTAGGCTGGCAATTTCCCGTTTATCCCGGCCGCAATAATGGTTGCCAGCTCGGTTTTCAAAAATACGTTGCGTTGAAATTCCATCAATATTGGCCCTGCATTCGAGGCCGAAATACGGCGCGCCGCAACGAACACGTCTGCTGCCATGAAACTCTTACTCCCCTTCCCCGATATTGCGACAATAGGAATACTTGCAACAAGAGTAAACAGCGATTTTTCAAGGGGTTATAACTATTTTCTTATAAGTAATCGAAATTGACCCAATTTATGACTCCGGGCCCCGCGGTTGACCCGCGCCCGTGATTGGCCCAACATCCCGTGACACCGCCTGGACGGTGCATGAAGGCTGTTGCGATGACACCAAACCGCACATTCGCCGGTTATTGCCGCGCGGCGCTTATCGCAGCGTTGGCGCTGCTTGCCGCGCCGGGGGTTCATGCGGCCAAGCGGGTCGCCCTGGTGATCGGCAATGACAGCTACGACACTCTGCCCGATCTGAACAACGCCGCGACCGATGCGCGCGGCATGGCGGCGAAGCTGACGGAACTTGGTTTCGACGTCATCTTGAAATTGAACGCTTCGCGCCGGGGCATGGGCCGGGCCTTGGCGGAATTCCAGGGACGGGCATCGGCGGCGGATGTGGGGTTGGTATTCTATGCCGGCCATGGCATCCAGGCGGAGGGGGCGAATTATCTTATTCCCGCCAATGCACAGATCGAGGTTGAGGAGGATCTGCGTTACGAGGGCCTGGACGCCCGTGATTTCCTGCGCGCCATGAAAGCCGCCGGCACCAATTTGAATATCGTCATCATGGATGCCTGCCGGGACAATCCCCTGCCCAAGCGCAGCCGCTCGGCCGCCCGTGGCCTGACGGTGACGCCGGTGCCGGCCGGCATCAAGGGCACGGCCCTGGTCTATTCCGCCGCCCCCGGTCAGACCGCCCAGGATGGACCCGCGGGCGGCCACGGGGTCTTCACCGGTGCCTTGCTGACGGTATTGGAGCAACCCGGCCTGAAACTGGAGGAGGTCTTCAAACAGACGGCCATCAAGGTTGCGAGCCTGACCAACAATAAGCAGAAACCCTGGATCAATTCATCCGTGACGGGAGATTTTGTCTTTAATCCGGCCGTGACAGCCACCCGGCCCGGCCCCGGTAAACGAGTATCTAGCAGTGCGGCGGAGCTGCTGTTTTGGGAAACCATAAAGGACGCCAAGGATGGCGCCATGTTCGCGGAATTCCTGAAGCAATTCCCAAACAGTCCATTGGCCGGCCTGGCCCGCTTGAAGTTGAAAGCTCTGACGCCGGCCAAGACGGCGGCATTGACCCCACCATCGATGCAGGTCGAAGAGGTTGATGCCAGCTATGTGGCGCTGAAAACGGCTAACGTGCGGGCCGAGCCGAGCACGGCGGCGGCCAAGGTTGGCAGGATCGCTCGCGATCACGGCGTCATCGTGACGGCCCAGACCAAGGGCGGGAAATGGCTGCGGATTAAGCGCCAGGGAGGCGGCGTCGGTTATATTTACGCCACTTTGTTGGCGGAGGTGGACGCCGGCGAGATCGCGGCCTGGAACGAGGCGCGGAAGAGCAAGACCGCCGCGGAGTTTGCAACCTTTCTGCGCCGCTATCCCGACGGTCATTTCGCGGCGCGGGCCAAGCGGCTTCAGGCGGCGCTGAACCCAAGGGTCGCGGCGGTCAATCCGCGCAAAACCGTGGACGGCAGGCGGATCCGTCCGCCGGTAGTTGTCTTTCCCGACCGCGAGCCCGGTGAAAATTTCCGGGACTGCGTCGAATGCCCCGAGATGGTCGTGGTGCCGGCGGGCTCTTTCGTCATGGGTTCCACAGCGCGGGAACGGCAATGGGCGATCAAGGCCGGCGCCGAGACTCAATCGCTGGAGGATGAGCGGCTGCGGCACGACGTGACCATTCCCAAGGCCTTCGCGGTAGGCAAATTTGAAGTGACATGGGACGAATGGGATGCCTGCATCCGGGATGGCGGCTGTGAAGCCGCGAAATCGGTAAATGCGGGCGGCGACGAAGGCTGGGGCCGCGGGCGCCGCCCGGCGATCCATGTCAGTTGGGATTATGCGAAAGCATATGTTGGCTGGCTGAGCCGCAGGACAGGCGCGCGCTATCGTTTGTTGAGCGAGGCTGAATGGGAATATGTTGCCCGCGCGGGTACGATGACGGCGTTCAACACCGGCAATCTGATCACACCGGATCAGGCCAATTTTGACGGCGACTACACTTACAACGGCAGCGCCAAGGGTACCAGCCTTGGCAAGACGGCCCCGGTCGGCAGTTTCCGCCCCAACGCCTTCGGCCTTTATGATGTCCACGGCAACGTCTGGGAATGGGTCGACGACTGCTGGCATGACAATTACCAAGGCGCCCCCAACGACGGTTCGGCCTGGACGGCGGGCGGCGATTGTTCAAATCGCGTGCTTCGCGGCGGCTCCTGGTTCAATTATCCCAGAACCCTGCGCGCCGCCGCCCGTACCTACAACAAGCCCGTCTACGGCGGCCACAACGACGGCTTCCGTGTTGCCAGAACGCTATCGCGGTATGCGATCGACACCTCGAAAACCGATGCCGGGCGCGCTGTAACAACGACGGAGACCAAGGTAGCCTCGCTCACGCGGCCCAAGGCAGCAGTGCCAAGCGCGGTAAAGCCGGCGGTCGGTATTTATCCCCGCCGCGCGCCCGGCGAGAGCTTCACCGACTGCCCGGAATGTCCCGAGATGGTCGTGCTGCCGGCGGGAAATTTTCTCATGGGCGCCACGCCACAAGGCTGGCAATGGGCCATCGAGGCCGGCGCCAAGGCCAGCCAATTGGCCGATGAACGGCCGCAGCATCGCGTCACGATCGGCGCGCCCTTCGCCGTGGGCAAGTTCGAGGTGAGCCGAGACGATTGGGAATTCTGCATACGCGGCGGCGGCTGCCTGTCTGGCGGGCCGGCGGATCGAAGCCTTGAAAGAGGATCGGGCGGCACTCTGCCGGCCACAAATATCAGTTGGCGTGATGCCATGGCCTATATTCGCTGGCTAGGCAAGCGGACAGGCCGGCCGTACCGTTTGTTGAGCGAAGCGGAATGGGAATATGCCGCCCGCGCGGGAACCACGACGCCTTTTCATACCGGCGACCAAATCCTACCCGATCAGGCCAACTTCGACCATAGCTACAGCTACAATGGCAGCCCCATGGGAGACTATTGGGGAAAGATGGTCGAAGGGGGCGGTTTCCCGCCCAACGACTATGGCCTGTATGATATGCACGGTAATGTTTGGGAGTGGGTGGCCGATTGCTGGCATGACGATTACCGGTGGGCGCCCGACGATGGCGCCGCCTGGATCAAGGCCGGCAATTGTGACCGGCGGGTTTATCGGGGCGGCGGTTATGACACCATTCCCGGTGTCATTCGCGCCGCCAACCGCAGCGCCACCGATCCAAATTTCCGCGACAAAACAATCGGTTTTCGGATCGCCCTGTCGCTTCCGCGTTAGCCCGCAAGAACCCTGAAATCGCGGCTTGCCAGTCGGGTCGTGGGAGCAGAGACTATTGGCGAATAAGGGGCGCAAATCGCTCCGTCAAAAGAACGAAAAATACCGCTCAACATAGGGAGAGCACAATGAATATGACATTCAAGGGCACAGCGCTTGCCGCTGCCCTGGCGGTCGCATCCGCACTGCCCATGGCATCGCCGGCCAGTGCCGGCACGCCAAAAGACATGCTGATCATGGCCAAGAACATCGATGACCTGATCACCTTGGATCCGGCCGAGGTGTTCGAGTTCACGGGCGGCGAGGTGATCGCCAACGTCTATGACCGGGTGATGATGTTCGAGCCGGAAAATTTGAGCCAGCTGGTCGGCGGCGTGGCCGAGAGCCACACGATCTCCGATGACGGCAAGACCATCGTCTTTACCGTGCGCGGCGGCCAGACCTTCCATTCCGGCAACGCCGTCACCGCCGCCGACATGGCATTTTCCCTGCGCCGGGTCGTGAAGCTGAAAAAGACGCCGTCGTTTATTTTTACTCAGTTCGGCTGGAACAAGGACAATGTTGACGGCCTGATCAAACCGCTGGATGCCATGCGTGTCTCGGTCACCATGGCGGCTGATTTCTCGCCCGGTCTGTTGTTGAATGCACTCTCCGCCGGCGTCGGCTCGGTGGTCGACATGAAGGAAGTGTTGAAGCACGAAAAGGACGGCGATCTTGGCTATGGCTGGCTGAAAAACCATTCCGCCGGATCGGGCCCGTACAGTCTGCAGACCTGGAAGGCGAACGAAATCGTCTCACTGCAGGCCCATGCCGGCTATCGCCATGGCGCGCCGGCCATGAAACGGGTGGTCTTGCGCCACGTACCCGAGAATTCAGCCCAGCGTCTGATGGTGGAAAAAGGCGACGCCGATATGGCCCGTGACCTGTCCCCCGATCAGATCAGGGGTCTGTCTGGCAACCGCCAAATCTCGGTTGGTGATTATCCCAAGGCGGCCCTGATCTACATGGCCACCAACAACGCCCATCCCATCCTGGGCAAGGACAAGGTGCGCCAGGCGATCCGCTATGTGGTGGATTACAAGGGCATGGCGAATTCCTTCCTGGCCGGACAGTACAAGATCCATCAGGCCTTTTGGCCGTCGGGTCTGTGGGGTTCGTTGGAGGAAACACCGTTCAAGATGGACCTGGCCAAGGCCAAGGCGTTGCTGGCGGAAGCCGGTCATGGCGGAGGCTTCTCCATCGTGATCGATACCTTGAAGAAATCACCTTATCCGGAAATCGCGCAATCGGTGCAGGCCTCCCTGGCCAAAATCGGCGTGAAGTCCCAGATCATTCTGTCGGAGGGCAAGACCCTGTGGCCGAAATACCGGGCGCGCAAGCATCAGCTGATCGTTGCCCAATGGTCGCCGGACTATGTTGATCCGCATTCCAACGCGGACGCCTTCGCCCATAATCCGGACAACCGGATGGAAGCGAAACTGACCGGCAAGCTGGCCTGGCGCACCAGTTGGGAAAACTCCGCGATCAATGCCATGACGGAAGGCGCGGCCAAGGAGCTGGATCTGGTGAAGCGGGAAAAACTGTATCTGGACCTGCAACGCAAGGTACAGATGGACGGCCCTTTCACGGTGATGTTCCAGAAAAGCGAGCAGGTTGCCGCCCGCAGGAACGTGAAGAACTTCGTCTCCGGCGCCAACTTTGATCTGGTTTTCTATCGGACTATCACGAAGTAGTGTCGCCAGACGCGGCCAATGGATCATTGGACGCGGCGGAGCAGGGTGAAGACCCTGCTCCGCCGTCGCGTGTGTTCAGGAAATTCCTGAGCATTATCAAGCACGCATCTTCAATTCTGCTGACCTTCATTGGCTTGACGGCGATCACCTTTATCATCGGCCGGGTTATGCCGGCGGACCCGGTGCTGGCCATTGTCGGCGACCGCGCCAGCCAGGACGTCTATGACGCGGTGTATCTGCAGCTGGGCCTGGACAAGCCGCTGATCCAGCAATATCTGATCTATCTTTCCGACATCACCCGGGGTGATTTCGGCACCTCCATCATGACCACTCGGCCGGTGCTGGACGATATCATTCGCTTTTTTCCCGCTACCCTGGAACTGGCTACCATCGCGACATTCTTTGGCGTGATCCTTGGCATTCCCATGGGCGTGCTGGCCGCCGTCAATCAGGGGCGTTTGATTGACCATGTGATCCGAATTATCGGGCTGTTCGGCTATTCGGTGCCGATCTTCTGGCTGGGCATGGTGGCGTTGTTGGTCTTTTACGCCGCTCTGGGCTGGTTGCCGGGCCCGGGCCGGATCGAGGTTTATTACGACGGCATCGTGGAAGCCCGCAGCGGCATCATCCTGATTGATTCAGCCCTGCAGGGAGAATGGGAGATTTTCTGGAACGCCCTGCATCACCTGGTCCTGCCGTCCGCCATGCTGGCCACATTCGCCCTGGCCTATATCGCGCGGATGACCCGCAGCTTCATGCTGGATCAGTTGAACCAGGAATATATTCTGACCGCCCGGGTCAAGGGTCTGTCGGAAAGCGCGGTGATCTGGCGGCACGCCTTTCGCAATGTGCTGGTACAGCTGATCACCATTATCGGCCTGACCTACGCCTCCCTGCTGGAAGGCAGCGTGCTGACCGAAACCATTTTCGCCTGGCCCGGGATCGGGCAATACATCACGACGTCGTTGTTCAATGCCGACATGAACGCGGTGATCGGCGGCACCGTGGTGGTTGGCTTCTGCTTCGTGGGCATCAATGTTCTCTCGGACATTCTCTACCGCATCGCCGACCCGAGGGCCCGCGAATGAGCAGCCCCTCGGAAAGCACCGATGCCGGTCTGAAAGCATGGCTGCTGTCGGACACGCCGCATTCGGTCACCCAGGCCCGTTGCCAGCGGCTGTATCTGGCCTGGTTGGCCTTCGCCGCCAATCCCATCGCCATGCTGGGCCTGGCCATCATTGTCATCCTGGTCCTGATGGCTGCGGCCGCGCCCCTGCTGACCGGGGGCGATGGCACGGAACAGGCCCTGGCCAACCGCTTGCAGCCGCCCAACGGCGAACATTGGTTCGGCACGGACGAGTTGGGCCGGGATATTTTCGACCGCATCATCTGGGGCGCGCGGATAACCCTGTATATTGTCGGCCTGGTCGGCATCATCGTCGTACCCATTGGTTTGCTGGTGGGCACCGTGGCCGGCTACGTGGGCGGCTGGGTCGATATCGTGCTGATGCGGGTCACGGATATCTTTCTGGCCTTCCCCCGGCTGATCCTAGCCCTGGCCTTTGTTGCCGTCCTGGGTCCGGGATTGGAAAACGCCGTCCTGGCCATCGCCTTGACCACCTGGTCGCCCTTTGCCCGCATCGCCCGGGCGGAAACCCTGACCATCCGCAACGCCGAACATATCCTGGCCGCGCGGGTCCAGGGTGCATCCACCGCGCGGATCATCCTGCATCATGTGACGCCGCTGTGTCTGTCGTCGGTGATCGTGCGCCTGACCCTGGATATGGCGGGCATTATTCTTACCGCCGCCGGGCTGGGCTTCCTCGGCCTTGGCGCCCAACCCCCCCTGCCGGAATGGGGCGCCATGATTTCCACGGGGCGGCAATATATGCTGGATCAATGGTGGGTGGCGACCATCCCCGGCATCGCCATTCTTGTCGTCTCCATGGGCTTTAACCTGCTGGGCGACGGTTTACGGGATGTGCTGGACCCACGCAGCGGAGGCTCTTCATAATGGCCAAGCCGCTGCTCAGCGTGGAGAACCTCTCCGTCAGTTTCGATACACCCAAAGGTGTCGTGGAAGCCGTACGCGGCATCAGTTTCGAGGTCGGCCAGGAACGCCTGGGGATCGTGGGCGAATCCGGTTCAGGCAAATCCCAGACCGGCCGCGCCATACTGGGCGTGACGCCGGGGCGGGTCAGCGCCGATCGTATCGAATTCGACGGCATCGATTTGCGCAACGCGCCGGCCCGGGTGATGCGGGATATTCGCGGCCAACGCATATCCATGATCATGCAGGACCCGCGCTATTCCCTAAACCCGGTGATGGCTGTGGGCTGGCAGATCGCGGAAGCCTACCGGGTACATACCGATGCCAGCAAACGGGAGGCCAAACAACGGACCCTGGACATGTTGGCGACCGTTCGGATCCGGGAGCCCGAAAAGGTTTTCGACCTTTACCCCCACCAGGTTTCGGGCGGCATGGGTCAGCGCATCATGATCGCCATGATGCTGATCCCCGGCCCCGATCTGATCATCGCGGATGAACCGACCTCGGCCCTGGATGTCACGGTGCAATTGCAGGTCCTGGCTATTTTGGATGACATGGTGCGCGATCGCGGCATGGGCCTGATCTTCATCAGCCACGATCTGCATCTGGTCTCCTCCTTTTGCGACCGCATTCTGGTGATGTACGGCGGCCAGATCATGGAGGTGTTGGAAGCGGACGCATTGGAAAAGGCGGAACATCCCTATACCCGGGGCCTGTTGAACTGCCTGCCCGATCTGGACCACCGGCAGGATGTCTTGCCGGTCCTGGAGCGGGATGCCAATTGGCTGCTGACCAACGGAGCGTCAGAATGATCACGGTCGAGAATCTCGACATCGCATTCGGCTCCGGGCGTGGACGTGTGCATGCGGTGCGTCAGGTCAGCTTCAAGGTGGCGCGGGGGGAGAGTTTCGGCCTGGTGGGGGAATCCGGATCAGGCAAATCGACCGTGCTGCGGGCCATCGCCGGGCTGACGCCGGGTTGGCGCGGCGCCATGGCCGTTGACGGCGTAGCCCTGGGGCAGAAACGCGCCCGTGATTTTCACAGGCGACTGCAAATGGTCTTCCAGGATCCCTATGGCTCGCTGCATCCCCGCCATACGGTCAATGACATCCTCAAGGAACCATTGATCATCCACAAAGTGGACGACATCGAATTCCGCGTTCTGAAAGCTCTGGATGAAGTTGGCCTTGGCGCGGGCTACCGTTTCCGTTTTCCCCATCAACTGTCCGGCGGGCAACGGCAACGCATCGCCATCGCCCGGGCCCTGATCCTGGATCCGGAAGTTATCCTGCTGGACGAGCCGACCTCGGCCCTGGATGTCTCGGTACAGGCGGAAATCCTCAATTTGCTGGCGCAGCTGCGCCGCGAGAGGAACCTGACCTACATCATGGTCAGTCATGACCTGGCCATCGTCGCCCATCTGTGCGGCCGTATCGCGGTGATGAACCGGGGCGCCTTTGTCGAGGAGATGAGCGGCGATCAATTGCGCGCCGGCACGCCGGAACATGGTTACACACGGCAGCTTTTGCTGGCCTCCAAGGGCTATGACCGCGCCGCCATCGACCAGTTCGTGGAGTTCGACTAATAGGGCGACAGGATTTGGAACAGGACGCCGAAGACGGCGCCCAGGGCCAACAGGACCACTGCCTGTCCCAACGTCCGGAGGGAGAACAGCCGCCGTCCCAGATCGAGGCAATAGCCGTACCACGAGCCCTGAAGGGCCGGGTAAAGGAAAATAATGAAGGCCGCGAAGGCGGGGATGGAACCCAGGGCGAAACCCAACTCGTAGGAACCGGTGCCGGCCAGAATCAGGCCGTACAGGGCGGGATAAATCATCATGGCGATGGAGGTAAAGGACAGGACCCCACCCGTGACGCCGCCAACCTGCCCCTCGGGGGCCAGACGAGCCGTTTCGGACAAGAGAATCCCATGCCAGCTTAACGCGGTAATATTAAACAGGATCGCCACCGCGATGATTTCGTTGAGGGTCCAGGTGAAATCAAACTGGGTCATCAACAATGCCGCGATCCCGGAAAACAGGCCGATGCCGGCAAACACCCAGCGCGCCGGTACAAAATTTCCACCCAACACGCCCCACAGGATGCGGGCCCAAATCGCCGTGAAGGAGGCAATGGCAAAGGCCGAACCGGCCTCCACCTCGGAATAGTCCAGACCATCGATCAAATAGAGGATGAAAAATCCCGAAAAAATTGCCTGCAGACCGCCGAAGGCGAAGGCGGCGAAGGATATGTCGCGCAGATCGGGGTTCCGCAAAACCATGGCGAGCGTGGTCCGCATGTCGCCGAAACTGATCTTCTGTCGCGGATCACGGTCGCTGTCAAAGTGGGCGCGGATCGGCTGCAACATAATCGCGACGGCAAAAACGACCAACGCCGCCACCGCCGCCGCGCCGAATGGGCCTAGGCGGATAGTACTGCCGACGGTGGCACTATAAAATACCAGCCCCAGGAGGAAAGGGATCAACAGACCGCCGACAAGGGCGCCAATGGGAACGCCGGTCTGTTTCACCGAAAATATCACCGGCGCCAGACGGGGCGGACAGACCCGGGCCAGAATATGCGAGGACGCCGGCGTCGATACAGCCGCCGCGCCCAGCAGGATCGCACCCAGGGGATAAAGCCAAAGCTGCCCCGAGGCGATGACCGCCAGGCTGGCGCCCATCAGCAGCAGCGTAATCTGGCTAATGCGCAGGGCGCCGTAGCGCAGAATAAAACTGCCGCAGCCCACGGCGGCAAGAATTGCCATGACGTTCTGCAGAAACAGATAGAACCCCAACCAGGCGGGCGAGATACCGAATTCCTCGGCCAGGCGATCGGCCAGGATCGGCATGACGATCTGACAGACATAGGCGAAGGCCTGTTGCACCAGCATGGAGACCGTGGCGATGGTCAGAATTGTGCGGGGACCGAAGAGTGAGAGATCCATGTCGGCGCGACCGGCTAGTATTCAGCCCGAATTCGCGGCATCGACGAACGGCGGCCAAGCAATCTACCCCCGACATCACAGTCATTCCCGCGAAAGCGGGAATCCACTCCACCGGCCATAGGCATGGATTCCCGCTTTCGCGGGAATGACGGCAATAGCAATTTCACCAGATTGGGGGGCAAGGGTATTGCGCCTTTCTCTTGCAATGCAACACTAACGTACCGTGATGTTGACGCTGGCGCGCATGCCGGGCCAGGTGGTCTTGTCCATTTTCGGCAGGTCAATCAGCACGGGGATGCGTTGCGCCAGACGCGGGTCCACCTTGCCCGAGCCATTCGTCATTGATCCCAGGGTGGCGCGACCGATACTGCGTACTGTGCCCTCGTAATATTCAAAGGGATAGGCATCAAACTCTATGGTAACGGACTGCCCGGCGACGACTTGACGAATTTCGCCTTCGTCGATTTGCGCTTCGAGCCAGAGGGCGTCCGGGTCATGCAGCAGGAAGGCCCTGTTGCCGTCCTCGATATAAACGCCGACACTGACATAGACCTCGTCGATAATGCCGGCGATGGGCGCGTGGATGTGCATATCGCCCAGGCGCTGCCGGGATTGGCGCAATTGCACATGGATGATGTCGATGGCGCGGTCGATGGCCGCGATGCGGGTCCGGAACACGGCTTCCTTCCGCAAGGCGCTTTGCAACTCCAGCAACTGTTTCAGCTTGGTCTGGATCGACGTTTCCAGGGAATGCATTTTCGAGGTGACGTCAAGCAGGCGATCCGTGGCGACATCAAGCTGCCGTTTCGATATGGTTCGACGGGAGGCCAGTTGCTTCTGCCGATCCACATTGCTCTGGGCGATGGTGTGGCGGCGTTCCCAGGCCGTATGCTCCCGTCGCTGCAAACTGATCTCCGCCTTGGCCGTGGCGATCTTGTCATGGGTCTCCCGGATATACTCGGCCAGCTCCGCCTCTACCAGATCCCTGGCGGCCCGTTCCTTGGCGGCCTCGGCCTCCAGCGTCGCCACATCCAGGCCGGCGACCGCCGTCACCATGGACGCCAACAATGCGCCTTTCGCGACCCGATCACCGCGGCGGACGTGCACCTCCCCGATGGTGGCATTGACGCTGGAGGACAGCAACGTGAAATCCGCCTCCACCCGTGCATTGGGTTCGTCAACATGACGCCACCAATGCAGGGTTTCAACGCCGGCAATGCCGATTAGCACGGCAAGGCCCGCATAAATCGCCGGCTTTACCCACTTACGGCGAGAACCTGCCATCAACTAGAGCAATTCTGATCAGTAGTGAAACGCCCAAAGCGTTCTGGGGCGATACTAAGTGATTGGAAAAATTGCTCTACTCTTAAAGATCTGAGTATTTCCATTTCGGAAATGCTCTAGGTCGTCAGCCAGCCAAACTGCTGCGGCTTGCGGCCGGCTTCGGGATGCAGCACCACGTTGACCAGGGTCGGTCCCGGATGGGCCTTGGCCTGTTCCAGAACACCGGCCAGGTCCTTGGGGTCCTCGACAAAGAAACCCTTGCCGCCGAATGCTTCCATCATCAGGTCATAGCGGGCCCCGATGGTCAAAACGCCGGGCGGCAGCGGTGCGTCGGTGGGGAATTCCGCGATGCCCTTGCCGATGCCGCCGTTGTTCAGGACAACGATCTTGATCGGCAGGTTGTGGCGGCAGGCGGTCTCGATCTCCATGCCGGAAAACCCGATGGCGGAATCGCCGGATACGGAAATGGTGGGGCGGTCGGGATGCACCACCGCGGCCGCGATGGCAAATCCCATGCCGATACCCATGGTGCCGTAGCTGCCCGCGTCCAGGCGCAGTCTGGGCGAGGCGTTGGGCAACTGGGTACGGCCGATATCCATGGTATTGGCGCCTTCGCCGATGATCACCGCATCTTCCGTGGCCCAGGCGCTGATGTCCTTCAGGGCCCGGTAATAGTTCGTCGGGCTGGATTCGTCGTCGATCATGGGCTGCACGGCCTGGGCGTTGGCCTCGGCCTTTTCCTGGATCGCCGCCATCCAGTCGCTACCGGCGGGGAAGAACCATTGCCGTTTTTCCAAGGCTGAGTTGAGCTGGCCAACGATAGTCTTGCCGTCACCCACCAATGCAACCTCGGTTGGGCGGTTGTTGCCGATCGCCTCGGGCGAGATATCCAGCTGCACGATGCGCACGTCCTTGTTAAAGCGCGGCGGCAGGCCGTAATGCATGATCCAGTTCAGCCGCGCGCCCATCAGGAATATGACATCCGCCTCTTTCAGGGCATGGCTGCGGGCCGCGCCAACGGACAGCGGGTGACTATCGTCCATCACGCCCTTACCCATGGGCGAGGCGAGGAACGGCAGCTGCGTGCGTTCGATAAAGGCGCGGACCTCGTCCTCGGCCCGGCTCCAGGCCATGCCCTTGCCGACAATGACCAAGGGTCGTTCGGCGGATTCCATGGCATCCAGCGCGGCCTCGACATTCTCCGGCACGGCCTGCATGCGCGGCGGCTCGGGGATCGTGGCCATCCTTTGGACCGTGTCCTCTTCCACTTCGCCCTGGATGATGTCATCGGGCATATCCAGATAGGCGGCGCCGGGGCGGCCATAGATGGAGTTGCGCACAGCCTGTTCCACATAGAACGGTACCCGCTCCACATGTTCCACCGCATGGGCATATTTGCAGAAGGGCGAGGCGATCTGTACCTGGCGTTCCTCCTGGAAGCCGCCCATGCCGTTTTGATAGGTCGGCGAGGCGCCGCCGATCATGATCATGGGCCAGCAGTTTTGCTGCGCGTTGGCCAGGCCGGCCAGGCCGTGCACCACGCCGGGGCCCGAAACCGTCAGACAGGCGCCGGGGCGCCCCGTCAGATAACCCGCGGCCTGCGCGGCGTATGACGCCGATTGTTCGTTCCGCATGCCGATGTATTTAATGCCGGCTTCCTGCGCGGCGGCGGCGATCGGCTGGACGGGAAACCCGACAATGCCGAACATATATTCCACGCCCTGTTGCTTCAGGCTTTGCGCCATCAATGTAGCGCCCGTGACCTTACCCATTCTCGACTCCTGTTTTCTCGATTGAACGTATTCTAAATAACTTCGCGTTCTCGCATGTCTTTGACTTGATCGGCCGAATAGCCCAGCCAATCGCCATAAATCGCCTCGTTGTCAGCGCCCAGCAATGGCGATGATTGCACCGGCACATGACTGTCCGACATCTTTAGCGGCCAGCCGGTCACGATGACCTCGCCACGCTGGGGATGATCGATTTTGTTCATGATGCCGCGGGCATGCAAATCCGGATCATGCATCAGCTCAAGGGTATTGAAGACCGCGCCGCAGGGCACGCCGGCGCCCGCTATCGCCGCCATTACCTCGTCCTTGGTGTGTTGCATGGTCCATTCAGTGATCGCCCCATTGACCTCTTCCCGCGCCTCATAGCGGTCGCCGGGGGTTTGCAGCGCCGAATTGTCGATCATGTCTTCGCGCCCAATAATGCGGGCCAGGCGGCGCCAGTGTTCCTCGTTCGCGCGCGAGGCGAAGATATAGCAGTAATCGTCCGCTCCGCCCGGCTTGCAGGGGTACAGCCCTCCCGGCGTGGAACCGACGATTTCATTACCGGCGCGCGGTAAGGCGCTGTCGATGGGTACCTGCTTGGACATGGGCGTGCGGCAGTAGTTCAACATGGCATCGCGCATGGCGATCTGGATATGCTGGCCACGTCCCGTGGTATGGCGTTGAAACAGCGCGCCCAGAATTCCCATGGCGCACAGCATGCCCGTTCCGGTATCGCCGATGGTCGGCCCCGGCCGTACCGGCGG
>JABIRL010000152.1 GCA_018667855.1 Rhodospirillaceae bacterium | reverse complement strand
ATGAAGCGGCTGCGCTGGCCAACAGCCCGATCCGCCATATCCCGGCGAACGGCTGCAAGCTGATCGTCGGCGTCGGCGCGTTGGAGACCGACGAATTCCGTCGCCAGTCTCGGGAATTCGCCGATGCCTGGAGCGCCGCCGGGCTGAGCTGCCAATTCGCCGAAATGCCGGACCGCCACCATTTCAGCATCCACGAAGACATGAATGTTGCCGGCAGCCAATTGACCGAGCCGTTCCTGTCGTGGATGGATTTATAATACCCTCGCTCAGTGGGTATCGAACACCGCCTGATAAGCAGCCAGCGCTTCGCGGATGGCATCCAATTCCGCCTTCGTTGGATTATCCGGGTCCTTGGCGGGCGGGTAGCTGCCGAACTTCAGCAAACACGCCATCAGCAGGAGCCGTGCCTTGGTGGCCGTGAGGTTGGCCGCAGCGATCTGGAAATCATGGGGATCGGCGAAACCCTCGGCAGGCCCACGCGCCGCCTTGGCCACAGGGATACCGGAAAACGCCGCCTTCAGCATCCCCTTGTGGCGGGCCGCCGCCGGCAGCGAGCCATAGGGAACCAGCCCTTCGACAACGAAGCCGGCCAGCTTGCCCATGGAAAGCTTGTGCTCGATGGAAGCGACGAGGTCTTCTTCGAGCACCCCGTCATCGCCAATTTCGAGCCCCGAATAGCTGCCGTCCTTGGCGATGGAGACCACCGGAATGGCGTCGGGCAAAAGCTTGCCGTCTGCGTCTTTGATCGCCACCTCGGCGCGCGCGATGCCGCCGCCGGTGCGGCGCACCGCCAATGTTGAGGTCGGCAGCTTGGTAATGTTCACATCGGACTGGTAGGTATGCTTGAACACCGGCAAATAAGTGAGCGCCAGGCGACCCATATGTGAGAACTGGCCGATGATGCCGCCATGGCCGCCGGTGGCCACATAGCCGCCGGGGCGCGCATCGGCCTTGGCCACCTCGCGGGCGGCGAAAATCTGCTGCTCCTGGATGACCACGGTGCCGCAACGATTGCGGCCGTCTTCACCGGCCCATTTTTTCGACGCGATGAAGGCGATCGAATCCACCAGGTTCTTTGGCCCGTCGTTGGATATCTGGCCGTTGGGGCGTTGCGCGGCGTTGCCGCAGATGGGCTTATCGGTATCGATCAGCAGATTGTACCAATAGGCGGTTTCCTCCACTTGCGGGCTCCCTTGGGTCCACATGAAGCCGTCATAGTCGCCGCTGTCCGCCAAGGCCTGCATGTCGTTCGTCATCTTGGCCAGGGTCGGGCGCGGCGGCGCCGAGGCAAGATGATAGGGCTTGTAGGGGAAGAAATCCCGCCCCCGAATTTCCGGCGCAATATCGCCTCCGCCCTGATCCGTGCGGAGGTTTTCAGCTAGCCCTTTGCGATAGCCGCCCGGCGGCAGGCCCCTAAAGAAATCCACATCCGCCACCGACGAGATCAGACTGGCACGACCGTCATCGCCCACAGCCAGGCGGTCGATTTCCTCGAATGAGCGCGAGCCGTCCGGATAGAAACCCTGGCGGGCGCCGGCGTCGCCAGCCCCGGGGGTAGCGCATTCCTCCTCCCACGGCGTCCCATCTTTTTGCAGCGCCATATAGGGCATCGGATAGAGCCCGTCCTCGGGCTTAAGTTCGATCTCATAGACCGGCTTGTCATCCGGGCTTTGGCGTTCACTGTTGAACACCCCATCGGCGCCCATAAACCCGTCCGGCGGCCCATAGAGATCAGCCGCATCCGCTTCCAGGGGGTGTGCGGAAAACTGTTCCACATAGACCTTGGCCGGCGCCGCCAGCCGTTGGGCACGCAAGGCATCGAAGGTGAGAGCGTTTCCGCCGGCGTCCTCCATGACCGGCAATCCGGCCTTGGCCCGCGCCTTGTTGGAGGTAACCAAGGGCGGCGAATTCTGGATCGTGGCGGTGGGGCCCGCCAGATGCGCGATGCGCGCCTTATCGGTCATGGTCCGCTCTCCTGTCTTAGTTCCGTTCGGCGGTAATCATCCAATAGATGATGCGCTTTTCCATCATATTTTTCCGCCCATTGCCCGCGCGTTCGGGCGTATCCTCGCCAAAGACCAGATGATTGGCCAACTTGCTGGGCGTAGCCCGCGCCTGGGCCAGCCGTTCAATGGCAAGGCCGGTATAGTTGGTCCAATCGAGAATGCGAAAACCGGCGTCCGCGAACTGCGCCCGCATCTCGTGTTCGCTATCGAGGAAATTGGTCGAGGGATCATAGGCCCAGGTCACCGGATAAATAATATCACCGCCAGGCCCGGTCGAATATTCAGTGGAGGCAAACTTGCCGCCGGGCTTCAGCACCCTGTGAACCTGGCCGAGGAAGCCGGCCTTATCGGCGATATTCATGGTGACGTTCTGGCACCAGACTACGTCGAAGCTTTGATCGGGAAAGGAAAGATCGAGCGCATCGCCAAGCTGGAGGGTGACCTTGTCTTCGAGCCCGCAGCGCCGGGTCAACACCTGCCCGGTTTCGAGCAATTCCGGCGTCAGATCAACGCCGTCTACCCGGCAGCCGTAGGTGTGAGCGAGGTAGCGGGCCGGCCCGCCGATGCCGCAACCGATGTCGAGCACGCGGGCGTCGGGGCCAAGGGCAAGCTTTTCCGCCTGATCCTGGGTGGTCGTCAGGCCGCCGGTGTGCAGATGCTCGACACCGGACAAAATCTCCGGCGTCACCGCTTCGGGATCGTGGCCCATTTCCAGGAGCACCGCGTCTATGCGCGCCAGCACGCCTTCCCTGGTCCAGTGATCTTGGACAATTCCTGATTGTTCTGTCATTGCGGCTGCTCCCCTTTAACATTGATTTCCTGGATACTAACCCGGCACGCCGAAACAACAATGATTGGATTTCAAGGCGCATTTACATAGACTAATCGTCGCCGATGGCGATAGGATTTAGACCATGCAAAAACTTCAGGTTCTCGAAAATCTCTGGTATGTGGCGGCACTCTCGGGCGAGCTGACCGGCAAGCCGCTGGCGCGCACCATTTGCGGGGTGCCAATGGTGCTCTACCGGGGCGAGAACGGGAATTTGGTCGCCCTCGAAGACCGCTGCCCGCACCGCCAGGCGCCGCTGTCCATGGGTAATATCATTGGCGATCAGATCCAGTGCGATTACCACGGCTTTATGTTCGACGGCGCTGGCGCCTGCACCCACATCCCGCGCCAGGACAAGATTCCGGCCAGGATGGGCGTTCGCGCCTTTGCGGTTGTCGAACGCTGGGGTTTCGTCTGGCTTTGGTGGGGCGATAGGGAGAAGGCCGACGACAGCGCCATCCCGCACCTGCCCTGGACCGAGGAAGATCACCAGCGGACCCAGTATTTTT
>JABIRL010000167.1 GCA_018667855.1 Rhodospirillaceae bacterium | reverse complement strand
CTTCGCCGAAAAACGCCCGCCGGTGTTCAAGGGCCGCTAGGAGGAAAGTATGCAACCGCCCGCCACATTCATGGACGCCTACCGTCCCTCTTTGCGGGGGCATCGGCATATGACCTCCGCCGGCCATTACCTGGCTGCCCAGGCCAGCTTTCAGGTCATGGAAGCGGGCGGTAACGCTATCGATGGCGGTGTCGCCGCCGGCATCACCCTGGGCGTCGTGCAAAGCGAACTCGTCGGCGTCGCGGGCGTGGCCCCGATCATCATCTATCTGGCCGAGGAAGACCGCGTGGTCACGATTTCCGGTTTGGGCACCTGGCCGCGGGCCACGGACCCGGCCTTTTTCGCCCGGGAATACCCCGAAAGCGTGCCCGAGGGTATCCTGCGCTGTATTGTCCCCGCCGCGCCCGCCGCCTGGATCAAGGCGCTGGAATTGTACGGCACCATGACGTTCGGCGAGGTCGCCGCCGCCGCCATCAACCTGGCCACGGACGGTTTCATCATGTACGCCCTGATGGCCGAGGTGGTCGAGGGCAAGGCTAAGAAATATGCCCGCTGGCCATCAAATTCAGAGATCTATCTGCCGGGCGGGCGCGCGCCCAAGGTTGGCGAGAACTTTCGCCAGGTGGATGTGGGCAAAAGCCTGCAATACATGGCTGATTGCGAGGCGGCTTCGAACGGCGACAGGGTCGCCGGCCTGAAGGCGGCGCGGGATGCTTTCTACAAGGGCGATATCGCACAAAAGATCGCCGCCTATCACAAGGATAACAACGGCCTGATCGGTCTTGATGATCTGGCCGATTTCGAGGTTGAGGTCGAGGATGCCCTTTCCGTGGACGTCGCGGGTACGAAAATCTACAGCTGCGGACCCTGGTGTCAGGGCCCCATGCTGTTGCAGATCATGCAGCTGCTGGAGGGGCGGAATATAGCCGCCATGGGCCATAATTCGGCGGCCCATATCCACCACGTGACGGAAGCCGTGAAACTTGCCGTCGCCGACCGGGAACGTTGGTATGGCGATCCCCGGTTCGTCGATGTGCCCATGGATTGGCTGCTGTCCGAGGATTATGCCGCCCAGCGCCGGGCCATGATAGATCCTGAAAAAGCCTGGCCCGGCATGCCGCCATCCGGCGACCCCAAATTGGCCCAGCCGGCACCGAAGCTGACGCCGCTGGATGCACTGGATACATCCTATGCCTGCGCCATCGACGCCAAGGGCAATATATTCTCCGCCACGCCGTCCGATACCTCGTCCGACGGTCCGGTCATTCCCGGCCTGGGGTTCGTGCCGTCGTCGCGCGGTTCGCAATCCCGGCCCGACCCGGATCATCCCGCATCGATCGAGCCGGGCAAGCGGCCCCGGTTAACGCCCAACCCGGCCATCGCCATTCGGCCCAACGAATGGGCCATGCCCCTTGGAACACCGGGCGCCGATGTACAGTGCCAGGCCATGGCCCAGACCCTGTTGAATATCGATGCGTTCGAGATGAACCCGCAACAGGCGGTCGAGGCGCCGCGGTTCGCCTCCTACTCGTTCCCGCAGTCATTTGCACCCCATGCCTATCATCCCGGTTTGTTGAAACTTGAAGGCCGCATCGACGAAACTGTGGGTGAGCAATTGGCCGGCATGGGCCACAAAATCGAATGGTGGGACAATTGGGAATGGATGGCCGGCTCCATGTGTACTATACGCCGTGATCTGAAAAGCGGCTTGTTGGAGTCCGGCGCAGACCCGCGCCGGGCCGGTTATGCCCTCGGTTGGTAGTTCGTAAATGCGTATCAAAGATATTCGCGAGGCCACGGCCTCCATCAGTTCTGAAATTCAAAATGCCTATGTCAATTTCTCGCAGATGACCGTATCAGTTATCGCGGTAGAAAGTGACGTCGTGCGCGATGGCCGTCCGGTGACCGGCTATGGCATCTGCTCCAACGGCCGTTATGCTCAGGGCGGCATATTGCGGGAGCGATTGATTCCCCGTCTGGAGGCAGCCGGCGAAGGGGAATTGCTGACCGACGATGGCAGCAATTTCGATCCGCGAAAAGTACGCAATGTCATGCTGGCGAACGAAAAACCGGGCGGCCATGGTGATCGCTCCGTGGCCGCCGGCGCCCTTGATATGGCGATCTGGGATCTGGTGGCGAAGATTGCCGAGCAGCCGCTGTGGCGCCTGCTGTCGGACCGCTACAACGACGGCAAACATGATGAGCGCGTAATGGTCTATCCCGGCGGCGGTTACTACTATCCGGGCAAGGGCCTGGAGAAGCTGCAGGATGAAATGCGCGGCTATCGGGACCAAGGCTACAAGGTCGTGAAGATGAAAATCGGCGCGGTACCCCTGACCGAGGATCTGCCGCGTATCGAGGCGGTTGCGGATCTTGTCGGCGGCAACGATCTGGCGGTGGACGCCAATGGCCGGTTTGATCTGACCACCGCCCTGGCCTATGGCGATGCCATGGCGCCGTTTGATCTGTTCTGGTTCGAGGAACCCGGCGATCCGCTGGATTTTCAGCTGAATGCTGAACTTGCCGCCCGCTATCCTGGCGCCCTGGCCACGGGAGAGAATTTGTTTTCGCTGCAGGATGCCCGCAACCTGATCCGCCACGGCGGCATGCGCCCGGATCGGGACTGGATCCAGGTGGATCCCGCGCTGAGTTACGGCCTGACGGAATATCTCGATATTATCGAGATGATTGAAAGCCTGGGCTGGTCGCGGCGGCGTTTGATCCCCCATGGCGGCCATCAGCTGGCCCTGGCCATGGCGGCGGGTTTGCAGCTTGGCGGATCGGAATCCTACCCCGGCGTCTTCCAGCCCTATGGCGGTTTCGCGGACGATACCGTGATCGTGGACGGTATGGCCGAACCCGGCGAACATTTGGGTATCGGCATGGAGTTTAAGGGTGCCATGTTCGCTGAAATCCGGAAACTGGTTGGCTGATGGTGAAAGACCAGATCAAAGCTTTGGTGTTCGACCAATACGGTACCGTGGTCGATATGCAGGAAGGCCTGACCGTGGCCGTGACCGATTTTCTGCGGGATAAAGGCTGGGATGGAGAGCCCCACCGCTTCGTAACCTGGTGGCGGCGGACCCATTTTGAAAATTCCATGATTGATGCCCTGTGTCCCGGCGAACACACGCCATATAGGGAAATCGGCCAGCGCGCGGTGTCATATGTGATGGACCGTTGCGGTTTCGACTATACGGAAGCAGAGGTGCGCTGGCTGGTCAGCGAGATTGAACGCCTGAAGCCATTTCCCGACGTGATCAAGGCCCTGGGCCGCCTGGCGGGAAACTACACGCTGGCCATCCTCTCCAACGGTGACGTGGATATGCTGGAGGCTGCGAAGCCGCACATCGGCTTTCCGTTTGATCATGTTATTTCGGTCCAGGCCGCCGGTCATTTCAAGCCGCACAAAAGCACCTATCGCAAGGCGGTGGAGATCCTCGGCCTGGAGCGGGAGCAAATTCTGTTCGTTGCCAACCATGCCTTTGATTGCATCGGCGCGAAGTCCTGTGGCATACCTACGGCCTTCATTGACCGGCGCAAACGGCCCTTCGGCCATACGCCGCACACACCAGATATTGTTGTTAAGGATTTCAAGGAGCTTGCCGATGTCCTCTGCTGATGCCGCCGGACCACTCGCTGGATTGCGGGTGATCGATCTGACCAGGGTTCTCTCGGGACCATTTTGCACCATGACTTTGGGCGACATGGGCGCGGAAGTGATTAAGGTGGAAAACCCTTCGGGCGGCGACGATACCCGCGCCTTCGCACCTCCCTATCAGGGCGACCAGGCGGCCTATTTCCTGTCCGTGAACCGGAACAAAAAGAGCCTGACCTTGAACCTCAAGGAAGAGGGCGCCAAGGACGTGCTGTGGCAGCTCATTGATACCGCCGATATCATCGTCGAAAATTTCCGCCCCGGGGCCGCCGCGCGCCTTGGTTTTGGTTACGAAGCGGTCGCGGCCCGGCGCCCGGAAATGATTTATGCCTCGATCTCCGGCTTTGGCGATACCGGTCCGGATGCAACGCGGCCCGGATATGACCTGATTGTACAAGGTGAAAGTTCAATGATGAACATCACCGGTGCGCCCGATACCCCGCCCTTTAAGATGGGAACGTCGATTGCCGATATGGTGTCCGGCATGGCGCTGGTGCAGGGTATTCTGGCGGCTCTCTATGACCGTCGGGTCAGCAACAAAGGCCAGCATGTCAAAGTCTCCATGCTGGAGGCGCTGTCGGCGCTGCTGACCTATCATGCCAGCAATTACTTCGCCACCGGCGTCTCGTCGGAGCGGCGAGGCAATGCCCATCCCTCGATCGTGCCGTACGAAACCTTTGAGGCATCCGATGGTTGGCTCAACATCGCGGTGGGCAATGACAACCAATGGGGCACCTTTTGCCAGGCGATCGACCGAATGGATATCAAGGACCATGCCGATTACGCCCTGGCGCCCGACAGAGTGAAAAACCGCGATGAATTAATACCCTTGCTGGCGGATGTGCTACGGCAAAAAAGCCGGGATGACTGGATTGCGGTGCTAAGCGATGCGGGTATCCCGTGCGGGGCGATCCGAACGGTGGGTGAAATCTGCGAAAGCGAGACCTTGAAGCAGCGGGGCATGATCTGGTCCATGGATCATCCCAGCGCGGGGGAAGTTCGTAACATCGCCAATCCCATCGAATTGACCGGCACCCCATTTCCCAAACCCAGCGCGCCGCCCCGGCTGGGCGAACATACCGACGATGTTCTGCGCGATGTACTTGGCTTCAGTGCCGACAAGATTGCCGCCTTGAAGGACCAGGGCGCGGTTTAGCAGGCTGCTAAAAAACGATTTTAGGCCTTTCGATTGCGATTTTTGTTGTCATTCCCGCGAAAGCGGGAATCCACACTGAGTCTAAAGACACTTATATTTCAATTATATTTCAATGGCTAAAGCGGCGTTTGAAATTCAGGCATGGACTCCCGCTTGCGCGGGAGTGACATTTTCAGCCAATTATCGACGAAATATCCAATTAGCCGCGACATACTCTAGCCACCAGCGGATTCAAATTATTTATGTAATGCGTCGCGAATTTCTCTGGCCAACTGTGCCTTTCGAAACGGTTTGTTGATCAGCGCGAATGGTTTGTCGGGTCCGCCGTCGTTCAGCATAGGATGTTCGTTGTAGCCGGACATGAACAATACCTTGATATTTGAATTCATGTTTTGGGCGTAGGTGGCGATATCCGGTCCGTTGATCCCTTTCGGCAGGACGACATCGGTCAACAGCAGATCAATCGGGATGCCGCTTTGCAATAACTCAAAGGCGGCCGGTCCATCGCCGGCTTCGTGGACCGTATAGCCGAGCGACCGCAGAAGTTGGGATGCCATTTCCAAAAGGCTCCCATCATCTTCCACCAGCAGAATACTTTCATTTACGGTCGATACGGCATCCGCTTCAATGGTCGCGGGAGCCACCACATCAGGCCCATCATGGCGCGGCAGATGGATCGTAACCTTGGTCCCTTGGCCCGGCTTACTATGGATAGCGATGTTGCCGGCTGATTGTTTCACGAAACCATAGACCATGGAGAGGCCAAGCCCCGTTCCTTTGCCCTGGTCCTTGGTGGTGAAAAAAGGTTCAAAAACGCGCGACAAAACTTTCTCCGGCATGCCGGCGCCGGTGTCAGTGACCGTTAATTTGACGTAGGAGCCCGGCGCAATATTATTGTCATCCGCGGCTATTTCAGCGCGGCCTGCGTCAATCGTCAGCCTGCCGCCATCAGGCATGGCATCCCGGGCATTGATGGCAAGGTTCAACAACGCTGTTTCCAGGTGGCGCGGATCAACCGTGCAGAACAATTGTTCCGGCGCTGCATTCATATTCAGCTCGATCGTTTCGTCCAGTACACGGCGCAGCATGTCGGTTGTCGGCTGCAGGTGCCCGTTGATATCCAGGGTCTCCGGTTTGAGCGTCTGTTTGGCGGAGAATGCGAGCAGTTGATGGATCAATTCGGCGCCGCGATTGGTGGCCGAGATGGCCGTTGCCAACATTGGTTTGGTCTGGGAGCCATCCGGTAATCCATCCGCCGCCAGTTCCAGATGACCCAGAATGACCGCTAGAAGGTTATTGAAATCGTGAGCAATGCCGCCCGTCAACTGGCCGACAGCTTCCATTTTTTGAGACTGGCGCAGTTGTTCCTCGGCCGTGACAAGATCGTCAATATCATTGGTTTGAATGATCAGACCGCCATCAGGCAAACGCTGCGAGCTACGTTGATGCCAACGTCCACGGCGGCGAAAACGTCTGTCGCTCGTTGGACGCGCCAGCTCACGCACGCGATCGATGACCCAGTCCTCCTGCCGCCCAATGCTGTCGTCCATCAACTCCAGGGCGGCTATTTGCCGGTGCAGATCAGTCAGATCGGCGCCTGGCGCGAGATTTTCTCCAGCCGGGCCCAGGAATTCGCAATACTGTTTATTGTGATAGATCAACCGTTGATCGGCATCCCACAGGGCAATGCCCTGCGGCGCGAATTCCAGCGCATCGACAAAGCGTTCGATAGCGGCGGCGGCCGACTTTCGTTCGGAAATGTCGACGGAAAATATCAAAATCGCCGTCGTGCCATGCCAGGTAATCGTTGTGATGTGGTTTTCCATCCACACCACGGTTCCATCCTGTTGTAACGCCTTGAATTCATAGGTTATTGGAGGCGATCCTCCGGTCAGCCGTGAGTTCCGATACGCGAGCACGCGCGTTCGGTCTTCTGGCGCGACCAGTTCCAGTGAGCTTTCGATCGCTATTAACGCATCCCGGCTGTCGTAGCCGAATATTTCCACGGCCATCTCGTTTGCGAACGCAATTCTGCCGCCCACAATAATCGTAATGCCTTGGTTTGAGCCCTCAATGAGGTTGCGAAAATGCTGTTCACTTTGAGCCAGAGCCTGTTCGGCCATGCGTTTTTCAGTAACATCCACGACAACCGACAGCAGTTGTTCAATTCCATTCAGGACGACTTTCCGCGCGGCGACCTGGGTCTTACGCGGCGTGCCTTCTTTGGTCAGATAGGTCGCTTCGAAACTTTCGACGAAACCTAGCCGCTCAAGCTCCTCATAAAAGACGGCGCTTTGCGATACGTCATGCCAGATCTTCATTTCTGTCGTACGTTTGCCGATGACTTCGTCGTGACTATATCCCCACGTTGTGCACCAGGCATCGTTGACGGCAAGAATTCTGGCGCTGGCCGTCTCGGTCAGTACCATCGCACTGGGGCTTTGTTGGAACAATGCCGCCCAGCCTTCTTCGGATTGTCGACGTGCCTGTTCCGCTTCCCGTAGGTCTGTTACGTCGCGGCGAATATCAATACTGCCGTCCGAAGCTGTCTTATGCTGGCTAAGTTGGATAAGCTGGCCGCCACTGAATTTCTGCTCTGTCGGTTCCCCTGGGCTTCTGCGGCGGGCTATACTTTCCTCGATCCATGCTTCTTCCCGACCCGCAGCTTCATCCAGTGAAATCGCGGAAAGTTGGACGCGCAGTAGTTCCCTATAGGCCATGCCGGGTTCCAAGGCGGCGGCGATGGATGGGAACAATTTTTGATAGGCATCGTTGAAATAAACCAGGCGGTCCTGGTCATCGAATGAAACAAAGGCCTCCGGTATGGCATCCACGGCATCTTCGAGGAGGCTTAACTCCCTGATCAGCTGATCCTTGGTTTTGCCGGCGTGGCGAGACGAGGGCCGGATCAGCTTAGGCATGAAAACAGATTCCTAAAGTCCGCATGGAAGGCATGCATGTTATCGGTCCGCGGTGCCAGAACAGTTAACGGCGTAACCACGGGGCACATTAAATACATTCTAAATTAGCGGTTGCCAACCTCAAGAATCACCGACATGGCGCTGTCGCCGGCAGCGCAACCCTGAAACAGGCCGCGGCCGCCACCACGCAGGGCTAATTCCTCGATCAGTTCAATGATGCAGCGAAGTCCGGTGGGCCCTTGCGGATGACCCCAGATCAGTGAACAGCCGAAATTATTCATGGCATTCAGGTCGAAGCCGGTTTCCCGGCTGAAGACAATATCATTGACGGCGAAGGGGTTATGGGATTTCACCGCGTCCATATCATCGATCCGCAGATCCGCAGCATCCAGGGCGCGCCGCGCCGCTTCGACGGGCGCCTGCGGCATGAAGCCTTTTTCAGTCCGCGACTGGCCAAATCCCAACACGCGGACCCGGATCGTGGGGTCCGTGGCCCTTTCGCTTGCTTCCTCCGCCGTGGTGACCAGCAAACCGACATTGCCGTCCGCCGGGTGGGTTTGGCCGCCGAAGGTGATGCTGCCGCCTTCCTTGACCGGCCTTAACTTTGACAGGCCCTCGGCAGTGACCGCGAAGACCCCTTCATCGCCCGTCAACGTGGTAACCGATTTACGAAAGCGGTTGTCCGGCACATCGAAGGGCAAGCTCATGTAGCGTTTTTGAAATGCCTGATCATTGGCCAGGGCATCCTGGTATTGCTCATGTCGGCGCAGCACCAGATCGTGCTGTTCCTCGGTCCCGATTTGATATTTCGCAGCGACGTTCTCCGCCGTATCGATCATGGCGTTCTTGGCGTACGGGTCATGGCTGAAATTGTCCATCACCACATCTTCATGTGCCCCCGTGCCGCCGGGGCCGGCGGGCGCCGGGTAATAGACGTGGGGTCCGTTCGAGGTCCGGTCCGTGGTCAGAATTAGGGCACTGTTTGACAGCCCGGAGCGCACTTCATGGCAGGCGGTGGCCAAGGTGCGGGCGCCGGTGGCGCAGGCCTGGCTGATGGTTGGGCCCGCCACGTCTTCCGCCCCCATCATGCCGGTCACCCACGGCAGACCGTAAAAGGATTGCCGCTGCGGCACCGTGATGCCGAGGATGCCATGATCAATATCTGTCAGGGGAATATCCCGCCGCGCCAGTTCGGCGCGGGCTACATGGGCGGCGAATTCCAAACTGTGCAGGTGCGCAAGACTGCCCTGCCAACGCGCGAACGGGGTCGACCAATAGGCGCCATAGGGAATTTCCGCATCTCGGTTCATGACTTCATCCAATCAGGTTTGACAGCCGGAAGACTAACCCAGAAGATACGAAGAGGGCAGCAAGGATTGGGTGCGAAAATGAACAACATGATCATCGACCGTTCAAACAGTGTTTCCGTCGAAGAATGGGAACAACGGGTCAAACTGGCGGCGGTCTATCGTATCTTCGCCCGCATGGGCTGGGACGATCTGATTTATACCCATATTTCGGCCCGGGTGCCGGGACCGGAGCAGCACTTCCTGATCAATCCGTTCGGCTTGATGTACGAGGAAGTAACGGCTTCCAACCTGGTTAAAATCGATTTGGCCGGCGAGCGCGTGGACCCGGATGAGCCGAACCAGATCAATTACGCCGGCTATATCATCCATTCCGCGGTGCACGAGGCGCTGCCGGATATCCATTGTGTCATCCACCTGCATACCGATAGCGGTGTTGCCGTGGCCTGCCAAAAAGAAGGCCTGTTGCCGGTGTCACAGTTCAATCTGTTTCACTATGGCGGGGTGGCCTATCATGATTATGAAGGCTTGGCCCTGGATGCGGACGAGAAGCAGCGCCTGGTGGCCGATATGGGGGATCACCGAATGATGATCCTGCGCAATCATGGCACCCTGACCATCGGCGGAGATGTGGGCGAGGCCTTTTTCCATATGTATAATTTGGAACGGGCCTGCAAAATTCAGATCGCCGCGCAAGCCGGCGGCAACGGCGAACTGGCCCTTATTCCCGAAGACACCATGGAGGGCTATCAACAGGATCGCCCCGTGGGCACACGCTTCGGCGGCTATGGCTGCCTGGAGCTGGCGGTCTGGATTCGCAAGCTGGATCGCGAAGAACCGGAATTTCGAAAATAGAACAAAAAAAGTCTTGAAGGAGTGAAATGATGAGTACGACGCGAGTGGATACGGTGCGCCTGCAGACTGTTGTGAAGAGTTTTTGGGAATCCGCGGCCCTGATGAGCGGCGTGGAATTGGGCCTGTTTACGGTCATATCCCAGGGCAATGACAGTATCGAAAGCGCCGCCGCCGCGATGGGCATCGAAGCTGAAAATGCCGAACGCCTGATGACCGTGTTAACCGCCATGACCTTACTGGAGCGGAATGGAGATACATTTTCCAATGCCCCGGACGTGGAACGCTTTCTGGTTCAGGGCAGTCCCAGTTATGCCGGGCCGTGGATGCTGTTCGGCAAGCCGGCCTGGGATGAATGGGGCAAATTGAGCGAGCATCTGCGCCAACCCAAATCCGCCCAAAAAGTGCTGGGAAAATACGACGACACATTCACGGTGGAGCGCGCCCGGGAATATCATGCGGCGACCTACTCCATCGGCATGGGCGCGGCCCGGCGTTTTCACAAGCAGGTGGACCTATCCGGTCGCAAGCGGATCATGGATCTGGGCGGCGGCTCGGGCTGTTATTGCATCACGGCCGCAACGACCCATCCGGATATTACGGCCGTGGTGCTGGATCTGCCGTCGGTGGTCGTGGTGGCGCGGGAATTCATTGAGGAAAACGGTGTCGCCGACCGGGTTACGGCTGAACCATGCGACTTTACCGCCGACGCTCTGCTAACGGATGCTGACGTAGCGATCATGGCCTCCAATTTGCCGATCTACAGCCGGGAGATTGTCGCCGGCGTGGTGCAGCGGGTCCATGACGCCCTGCTGCCCGGCGGAGAGTTCCACCTGATTGGAGAAATTCTTGACGACGACCGGCGGGGTCCCATCGCACCGGCTCTGTGGGGGCTATCGGAAGCTGTCAGTGGTTCCACCGGATTGGCCCATTCAGAGGGTGATGTGATCGGGTATTTTGACAAGGCCGGTTTTTCGAACGTCGTGGCAAATGAATTCATTCCAGGAACCTTGACCCGGATCACCGGCGTGAAGTCATAAACCCCGCTCCACGACCGTTTCAACGGCGGGTCAATTGACGGCAGTAATTCGGAGGCTCGACGTTATATCGGTCTGAGTTGAGGCACTATTCAGTCTATTGTAACAATAGAATTGATTGTTTGTCCCTAATCAAAATAATTTTATTACAAAGGATATAATACAATCGGAATATATTGACTATTTCTAAATAAGTTCATGGCAAGTTGCCTTCACCGCAACGGGATTTGGTTCCAACGACTGTACCAAGCGGGAGGTACTTTTCATGGAGAACGAAGATGTTTGGACGCTCGACAAGTTTGGTTTGGAAATTGGCACTACCAGTACCGCTAGCACTGGCCTCGATAATATTGGCGGGTTGGTATTTTATTCCGCAGTGGACGGCGGCTAATGCGGTTGAGGCGGCGATTACCTCGGCGGCGGAAACGGTAGGCCAATTTAAAACCATACGCGGTTACTACACCAAGAATATCATCGCCAAGGTGAAGGCCAACGGTACGATCAAACCGGCTATTAATCATAAAGGCATACCCAATACGGTGCCTCTACCGGCGACTTTTGTCCACGATGTCTCAAAATTATTGGAAAAGCGCGACACCAAGGTTCGGCTGTACAGCGCATTCCCCTTTCCCAATCGAGCGGATCGAATACTGGATGACTTCCAGACCGAGGCGTGGGCTAATCTGGCCGCTAATCCAGACGCGATTTTCAGCCGCAAGGTCATGATTGACGGCTCCACGGTTGTTCGGGTTGCGATGGCGGACAAAATGGCCGCGAAGGGTTGCGTTAACTGCCACAACGGACATCCCGACACGCCCAAGTCCGATTGGAAATTGAATGATGTACGCGGTGTGCTGGAAGTCGACATGGTTGTCGATGACCAATTGGCCGCGGGACAGTCGTTGGCCAATCGTATCTCGATTGTTGCCGCGCTGGCAGCCGTATTCGTGGCATTGCTTACTCTGTTTGGTGCCCGTGCCGTTGCCGGTCCGGTCAGAAAAATGACCGAAACCATGTTGAAGATTTCCGAAGGCGATCTGGACGTTGAAGTACCGGCCAAGGACCGTCGGGACGAGGTCGGACAGATGGCGCAGGTGGTTGGGGTATTCCAGCAGAACGCCGTTGAGATGGAGCGCCTTCGCCTGGAAGGGGTCGCCCAGCAGGAAGCCGCGGCACGAGAAAAGCGTGAAGCAGCCTTGTCCTTGGCAGACGCCTTCGATGCTGACGTAGGCGGCGTCATAGAAAAAGTTTCTTCTGCCGCTGGCGGAATGAAAAATTCAACGGAAAGTGTCTCCAGATCGGTTCAGGAGAGCATGCAGCAAAGCACGGCCGTGGCGGCGGCGGCGGAACAGGCCAGCGCAAATGTTCAGACCGTGGCGGCGGCAACGGAGCAATTGTCCGCTTCACTGCAAGAGGTTAGCCGTCAAGTTTTGGAATGTGCCGAAGCAACGCAACAGGCTGCATCCGAAGTTGGGCGGACCAACGATGAAATTGAAGGTCTATCCCATTCAGCGGAGAAAATTGGCGATGTCATTGGATTGATCAACGATATTGCTTCGCAAACCAATCTGTTGGCGCTGAACGCCACGATCGAAGCGGCGCGGGCCGGCGATGCCGGCAAAGGATTTGCCGTGGTCGCTTCGGAAGTGAAAAACCTGGCAACCCAAACGGCGAATGCGACCGAGGAAATTTCCGGCCAAATCGCGGGCGTGCAATCGGCCACGGGAAATTTCGTGACAGCCATAACCTCGATCACCAAGACCATCGATCGGGTGAATGACATTGCCACCGCCATCTCTGCCGCGGTCGAGGAACAAAATGCCGCGACCGACGAGATTAGCCGCAACGTTCAGGAAGCGGCGGCGGCGGCGGCGGATGTCTCGCGAAACATAACCTCGGTCACCGACAGCACCACGCAGGCCGGGGATTCGGCCAAAGATGTGGAGGTCGCGGCGGACGGCATGTCCGATCAAACAGCGACCTTGCGCAGCTCCGTGAATGAATTCCTGGTCAAGGTGCGGGCCGGCTAGGCCTTTCATTCCTCTCGACCAAGGGGCCCTTCATCCCGATCCGGTGAAGGGCCCTTTTCTTGTTCCCACCAACGGTTATCATCGAGCCGATCTGGAATGGAAAGGCGCGCAATGACAAAAGAAACAATTCTGAACGGCGACACGACGGCCCTGGTGACCGGCGCCAGTGCGGGGATCGGCAAGGCCGTGGCGGTTGCATTAAGCGCGCAGGGTGTTCGGGTAATTTGCACGGCCCGGCGGGTTGACCGGCTAAATGCTCTGGTGGAGGAACTGCAAAACCCCGCCCTGGCGTTTGAGCTGGATGTGGCGGACGGCGATGCGGTCGACAGGCTGTTGTACGAACTGCCGGAGGAATGGCGGGATATTGATATTCTGGTCAATAACGCGGGCCATGATCTGGGGGGACGGCAAGCCTTTCATAAGCGCGCGGCGGCCGATATCGCGGCGACTATTGAAACCAATTCGACAGGGTTGATCCGGACCACCTTGGCCATTCTGCCCATGATGCAGGCGCGGGGCAGGGGCCACATCATCAATATGGGTTCATCCAGCGGGCTGGATTGGGTGGCCAACCACAGCGTTTATGTGGCCTCCAAATGCGCCGTGCATGGTTTTACCAATTCCCTGCGCCAGGAACTGCAGGGTAGCGGTGTGCGCCTGACGGAAATTCTGCCGGGCCTGGTACGGACCGAATTCGCCGCCGCCCGTTGGCGCGGGGATGAGGAACGAGCCGAAAAATTCTACGACAAGTTCGACGCGGCGCTCGCACCCGAAGACGTGGCCGACGCCGTGCTCTATGCCCTGCAGACGCCGGCCCATGTCAATATTTGCGACCTGGTTCTGCGCCCGGCCTAATCATCACCGCTTTCAGCCACCGGTTCCTCCACGGGCACCTGTATGCCGCCGCTTTGTCCAAGCGCCACGGACTCGCCCAAAGAGGCTGGCGGTGCATCCGGATCCTTTTTCTCATCTGTCTCGGCGATTTGCCGGCCCAGGGCGACGACGGTGGGTATTTCGTCATCCCGTAATGGCGCCATCCGTGGTTTGCGGGCCAGGGCGGCTTCGATATAGGGCGCCAGTTCGGCGGCCTTTTTGGCGTCGCGTTCCGCCTCGCCCTCTTTGAAGGTCGGCATGACGTCGGCTGCGAACAATTTCAGGGACTCACAGATATGGTCATGGCGGTTGCGGCCCGATTGCTGGATGAAAATCACCTGATCGACGCCCGCATCGGCAAACAGCGCCAGGTTCTGGCGCAATTGTGCCGGTGTGCCGATGCCGCTACCGCCGCTGCTGCCGGGCCCCATGGGCGGCAGCTTGCCCTTGGCCGCTTGAAACGTCTCCCAAATATTCGTGCGGCCCGGCACCTGTTCGCCGTAGATATAATGATGTCCCAGGGCATAGCCGAAGAACTGGAAACCTTCGGCGCCGCGTTCAAACGCCTCCGTCTCGTCCTCGTGGCAGGAGAAACCGGTCACCATGGCGATGTTGGCGTTGACCGCATGACCGATGGGGACGCATTCCTCTGATTTGATGATGTCATAATACTCGCCAACCCATTTGACTGCTTCCGCCGGGTCAATGAAGGCGAAAGTCAGGGCGCCGATGCCGGCACGGGCCGCCATGTGAATGGTCTCCCGCTTGGAACAGGCGACCCAGATCGGCGGGTGAGGCTTTTGCAGCGGCTTCGGCACCACGTTGCGGCACGGCATGGAGAAAAACTGTCCATCGAAGCCCGGATAGGGATCCATGGTCATCATGTTGGCGCATTGCTCCGTCGCTTCGCGCCACATATCCCGTTTTTGATCCACGGCGACGCCATAGCCGGCCAACTCCAGGGCGGCGGAACTTTCCCCGGTGCCGAATTCGACCCGGCCATCGGAGATCAGATCCAGCGTGGCGATCCGTTCGGCGACCCTGGCGGGATGGTTATAGCCGGGCGGCATCAAGGTGATGCCATGGCCCAGCCGAATATTCTTGGTCCGTTGCGAGCAGGCCGCCAGGAACACCTCGGGGGCCGAGGAATGCGAATATTCCTCCAAGAAATGATGCTCGACCTCCCAGGCATAGTCGATGCCGAGCTGGTCCGCCAACTCAACCTGATCCAGGGCTTCCTTGAACAATTGGTGTTCATCGTCGTCGTTCCAGGGCCGGGGGATCTGATGTTCGTAAAAAACGCCGAATTTCATGCTCTGCCGCCTTGCTGTCATACTATGGTTCTGGTCAATAATGCCTATGACAATACCCCGCAAGTCTGGAGAGTGTTATGTTGAAGCTGCACAGTTCCGCCACCTCGCCCTACGTCCGAAAAGTACGGGTTCTGTTATTGGAAGCCGGTCTCGATACCTCGGTCGAACAAATCCCCACGGCGGTGACGCCGACCAGCCCCAATACGGATCTGAATGCCGACAACCCCATCGGCAAGGTGCCCGCCCTGCTGACGGAAGACGGCATGGCGCTCTATGACAGCCCCGTGATCTGTGAATATCTCGACAGCCTGCATGACGGCGCCAAGATGTTCCCGCCGCCGGGCCCGGATCGCTGGCTGGCCCTGCGCCGGCAGGCCCTGGGCGATGGTCTGCTGGATGCGGCGATCCTGGGCCGTTACGAAACCTCCCTGCGGCCGGCCGAACAGTTCTGGCCGGACTGGATGGCGGCCCAAAAGCTCAAAATCGAACGCAGCCTGGATGCCATGACGGACGAGGCCGGAGAGTTGGATGGCGTGGTCGACATCGGAACCATTACCTTTGCCTGCGCCTTGGGTTATCTGGATTTTCGCTACAACGATATGCAATGGTGCGACGGTCGGCCTGCCTTGGCTGCCTGGTATGAGGCCTTCTCCCAGCGGCCGTCGATGCAGGCGACCGAGGCACCGGAGGCCGATCCCCTAAAATAGTTAGAGTATCCCGGCGAACTGCGCAGGGTCGACATTGCCCCCCGACAGGACGATCACCGTAACGCCGCCCAGGTCCACTTTCCCAGCCAGGGCGGCGGCCAGGGCGACCGCGCCGCCTGGTTCGGCTACCACCTTCAGATGGGCGAAGGCCGCGGCCATGGCCACGGCGACCTCCGCATCGGTGACCGCCAGTCCATCGGCGCACAGGGACCGGTTGACCCGAAAGGTAAGCTGCCCCGGCTCGGGGGCCAGCAGGGCATCGCAGAAACTGTCGCTGCCGCCTGCAACGCCCTGCCGTTCATCATGGGCAAGGGAACGCGCCGTATCGTCAAAGCCTATGGGTTCAACCGTATGCACCGACGTGTCGGCGTGGTGATGCCTGACCGCCGTCGCCACCCCCGCCGTCAGGCCGCCGCCGCCGCACGGGACCAGCACCCGATCAGGCTTCAATTCCAGGGCCGCCAACTGCTGCACGATTTCCAGACCCACGGTGCCCTGGCCGGCCATGATCAGCCGATCATCATAGGGCCGTACCGTATGCAGGCCGCGCTCCTCCGCCAGGCGAGCGGCAATGGCCTCGCGCGGCTCCGAACCATTCCGGTCATAGGTGACGATCTCGGCGCCCCAAGCGGCGGTGCCCTGCTGCTTTACCGCGGGCGCATCCTCGGGCATGACGATGAGAGCGGGCGTATCGCAATAGTACGCCGCCGCCGCCACACCCTGGGCGTGGTTGCCGGATGAATAGGCGATGACGCCCGCGGCCCGCGTGTCCTGGTCAAGGCGGCTGATATGGTTGTAAGCGCCGCGAAACTTGAAAGAACCGGTAATCTGTAACGGTTCCGCCTTGAGGAACAACCGACCTCCGGCGCGCTCGTTCAGGGCCGGGCTCTCCAACAGGGGTGTTCGCACCGCCACCCCGGCCAGCGCCTCGGCGGCGGCCGCGACATCTTCATAACGGACGGGCGGATCAGTGGACGGCATCGCCATGGGCTTTCAGAAAGCTGTCGATGGCCGTCAAGCATTCGGGTTCCGACAGATCCGGTGCATGGCCCCGGTTGGGGCAGATGATTTGCAACAGATCGGGTTTCGCCGCGGCCATGGCGGCGAATGTTTCTGTGCTCAGGATATCCGAAAGCTCGCCCCGAATGGCCAGGGTCGGGATATGCGCCAGGGAATTGAAATAGGGCCAGAAACCCATGGGGTTGTCACCCTGGTCGGCGGCGTTCCTGGCAATCGCAGGATCGTAGTCCTGCACCAACAGGCCATCGTCCCGCAGCCGCAGGCCGCGCTGGGCTTCCGCCTGCCATTGCGCCTGATCGTAATCTGGAAAGGCCGGGCCGAACAACTGCCGCGTATGTTCGCCCGCCTGCTCCAAAGTCATGGCTTCGGGCGATTTGCCGGCGTAACCACTGATCCGCGCCACGCCCTTGGGATCGATCTCCGGCCCGATGTCATTGATCACGACGCCCGCCAGCGCCGTCGCCCGCACGGCACCCAGGGCCATAGCCAACAGACCGCCCAAAGAGGTGCCGATGACGATAACCTTGTGGCAGCCGGTTACCGTCAGTAAATGGCCGATGTCGGACATATAGGTCGGCGGGGCATAGTTATCGGGATTGGGATCGTAGGCGGATCGGCCCCGGCCTCGCAAATCCATGGATATGACCCGCCGCTCGCCGCATAAATGCAGGGCAAGGTCATGGAAATCGGCCGTGTTGCGGGTCAGACCGGCCAGGCACAGAACCGGCACCGTTGCCGCCAAACGGTCGCCATAGTCGCGGTAATACAGCTCCAAACCATCCTGGGCCCGGAAGCGGTGTTCGCTGTAATCCATCCCTCGGCCTATCCCAAGCCTACCAGCGCCGGCAAACCTTCCAGGCTGTCCAGCATGACATCCGGATTGCCCGGCAACCGCTCCCGCGCCTGACCGAAGCGGTTTACCCAGGCGACGCGAAAGCCGAAGTTGGATGCGGCATGGGCATCCCAGGCATTGGATGATTGGAAACAAATGCCCGACGGCGCCACGCCAAGTTGATCCACCGCCAATTGATAGACCGCTGGCGCGGTTTTATAGACCTTGATCTGATCGGCCGAGATGACGGCATCCAGATAGTCGCCAATACCCGCGTTCGCGACCGCCGCCGCCAGCATCTTGGGCGAACCGTTGGACAGGATTGCTGTTTTCATGCCGCTGTCGCGTAGTTGTTTCAAGACCGAGGCTACCTCCGGATAGGCGTCAAGCTGCAGATACAGTTCCATCAAACGCTCCCGCAGGGCGCTGTCCTCCAGATCCAGGGCATCCATGGCGAAATCCAGGGCATCGCCGGTGACCTGCCAGAAATCGGCATAGTTTTTCATCAGGCTGCGCAGCCAGGTGTATTGCAGCTGCCGCCCCCGCCACAACTCGGCCAGGGGCTGCCATTTGTCGCCAAGATCGGCCGCGCAATGCTGCGCCGCCGCGTTGACATCGAACAGAGTGCCGTAGGCATCAAAGACGCAAGCGCCAATGCCCTCCAGCTGGGTCGTCGCCATGATCAAACCTCTCCTAAGAATTTTTCTGGTCGGAGTATCCCATGCAATTCAAATGCGACCAAGAACATGAACGTACAAATCACCGTGTAGAGACTGGGCCGGCTGTCACTGGGTGGGCAGCCCGTTGCGCCGCAGATCCTCAAGCAGCGCCAGCTTGGCTGTTCTGGGTTTCAGCCGCCAGCGGTAGACCTGCAGGTTTTCCATTACGCGCTGTACGTAATTGCGGGTCTCGGAGATTGGAATGGCTTCGACCCAGTCAATGGGATCGACCTTGCCGTTGCGGGGGTCGCCGTTCTTGCGCAGCCATCGTGTCACGCGATTGGGGCCGGCGTTGTAGGCCGCCAGCGCCAGGATATACGAGCCGCGATAGTTCCGGATCAGTTGGCCCAGATAGGCCGCACCGAGGCGCATGTTGTAGTGGCTGTCGAACAGGCGGTCCTTGCGATAGCGCAGGCGCAGGCTCTTGGCGACCTTGCGGGCCGTGCGCGGCAGCAATTGCATCAGGCCCCGGGCCGAGGCGGACGAGACGGCGCTGGGATTAAATTCGCTTTCCTGTCGGGCCACGGCATGGGCCAGGGCTGGCTCGATCTTCATGGGCGGTAAAACTGTCAGGATCGGATAGCCGGTGCGCGGCAGCACGGTGCCCGCGCGCAGGGCGATCTTGGCGGCGCGGACGGCTAGGGCCGATTGACCCAGTTGCCGGGCCAGGCGGGCCGTCATGGCCCGCTCGTACGGGGTCGCCGCCGATTTCGCCAGATGCAGGATGAAAGGCCGCAAATGCGCCTCCGCCTTCAGGGCGCGCAGCATATGGCTCAACCGTACCAATTCCCGTTTCCTGAATTGCAGGCTTGCCGCGACCGTGGGCGCCGGTTCCTTGGGCAGGCGCCAACGCATCTTGGGACCCAGCGCCTGGACAGCCAATTGACCGTAGTAGGTGGAGGGATAGCGGGCCGCCACTTTGTACCATTTGGCGCTGTCCTTGGGTTTCCCCAAGGTCACGCTGGCCCGCCCGGACCAATAGGCGGCGCGGGCCAGACTGACCGGGAAGCGTACGTTTTTATAGAGCGATCCGAAATGATGCAGCGCCCGCGCACCATCTTTCAGGTATCGCAGGGCGATCCAGCCGGACAGCCATTCCGCCTGGGCATAGGGGAAACTGCCGGGAATTTGCCGGTGACCGGTGACCAGCCGATAGGCCAGGCCGGCATCCCCTTCCGTCAGCGCCATGCGGGTCTGGATATGACGTTCCAGCCACCACTTTTCGGGCCGGGGACCCAGTTGCGGCGGTGGTTGCAGCAGGATCTCCCGCGCCCGTTGATCCAAATGCTTGCGCCGCCGCCAACGCAGCCTCTCGTAGGCCAGGCCACCATCGGAGCGCCATTGCTTGGGCACGGCGGCGATCTTGCTGTCGACACCGGGGCCCCGTACCATCAGACTTTCCCGCGCCTCGGCCAGCTTGCGGTAAGCCCTTGGCACCAAGGAATAAAGGCGCCGGGCGCTATAGCGATGGCCCTGCCACAGCAGGTGATCCAGACGCGACATATGGTCCGACTGCGTCAGGATCTTGCGATAGCGTCGATAGATGGCTTTTGATAGACGGCGGGAAAATGTATGGGTGATCCAGGCGTGACGCAGCCATTGCTTGCCCTCTTCGACCAGGCCCGTGGCCATCATGGCCTGTGCCAGGCGAAGTTGACCGGGACCCGATAGCGGCCGGTTCTTGGTGAACCAATCCAGTGCCGTGCCGTCGTCAATTCGGCTTTTCTCCATCGCCTCTTCGGCCCGGCGCAGCAGCCGCTGTCTCGATGGCCAATTTGGGTTGGTGTTCAGAAATTTGGAAATTTTTGAAAATGTCGCCCGATTGCCCGGTTTTCGGTAATTCATCCAAAGCAACGCCTTGGCCGGCAGTTTGTTCCTGGCCTTGCCGGCCCAGCGATGGGCGCTGGACCAGTTATTCCGTTTCGCGGCCTTGAAAGCCTTGCCGTAGGTCAATAGATCCTGGCGGGAAAGTTGATTTCCAGCCGATAGCGCCGGACCTGGAGCCGCGGCGGCCCCGGCCATAAGCAAGCCAACGGCGCCAACAAGTCGCGCTGCCGTGACAAAAGATGCGAATAAGGACCTGATTTAGGTGTTCTCGCTGCTTGCCCCCTTGGCGGGGAAAGGGTTAAGTTCGCGGCTCTTTCGTTAGAATAACATTTCCCTAGGAGAGAAACATGTTCAAGGGGTCAATTGTTGCGCTCATCACGCCCTTCCGCGACGGCCAGGTGGATGAAGACACGCTGCGCAAACTTGTCGATTGGCATGTGGAGATGGGCACCCATGGCATCGTGCCGTGCGGCACCACCGGTGAAAGCCCCACCCTGTCTCATGAAGAGCATGGCCGGGTGGTCGAAATCGTGGTTGATCAGGTCTCGGGCCGGATCCCCGTTATCGCGGGGGCGGGCTCCAACAACACCGCCGAGGCGGTTGATCTGACCCTGCATGCGCAAAAGGCCGGCGCGGACGGGGTTTTGCATGTGGCGGGGTACTATAATCGTCCGAATCAGGAGGGGCTGTATCAGCACTTCAAGGCGGTGCATGACGCCTCCGACATTCCGATCATTGTCTACAATATTCCGCCTCGGGCGATTGTCGATATTCTGCCCGCTACCATGTCGCGGCTGGCAGAGCTGCCTCGCATTGTCGGGGTCAAGGACGCCACCGGCGATGTTGCCCGGGTCAGCCGCGAAAGGCTGCTTTTGGGCAATGAGTTTTGCCATCTTTCCGGTGAGGACGGCACGGCGCTGGCCTATAACGCTCAGGGCGGCAATGGCTGTATTTCGGTATCGGCGAATGTGGCGCCCCGGCTTTGCGCGGAGTTTCAGGAGGCCTGCCTGGCCGGCAAGTACGATATCGCGCTGGTCATGCATGAACGCCTGATGCCCCTGCACGTGGCGTTGTTCCTGGAACCCAGCCCGGCGGGCGTGAAATATGCGGCCTCGCGGCTTGGTCTGTGCGAGGCGGAAGCCCGCTTGCCGGTTGTGCCCTTGACCGAGGGCACGGCGGAGAAAATCGATGCGGCCCTGGCGAATGCCGGGCTGATCAATTGATCCCACGGCTGGATTTCCATGACGCGTTCGGTTGCTGAAAACAGAAAGGCCCGCCACAACTATTTCATCAACGATACGTTGGAGGCGGGCCTGATGCTGACCGGAACGGAGGTGAAATCCCTGCGCGCCGGACAGGCCAGCATTGCCGAGGCCTATGCGGTGGAAAAAGACGGTTGCCTGCAACTGATCAATGCCCATATCCCGGAATACAAGGGCGGCAACCGAAACAATCACGAACCCTTGCGGCCCCGGCCGTTACTGTTGCACAAGCGCGAGATCGAACGCCTGTCCAACGCCATCGCCCGGGCCGGCGTCACCGTGGTGCCGCTAAAGCTGTATTTCAACGAACGGGGCATTGCCAAATGCCTGCTCGGCATCGCCAAGGGCAAAAAACAGCACGACAAGCGGGCGACTTCCAAGGATCGTGACTGGAAACGGGACCAGGCGCGCCTGATGCGTGACAAGGGATAGTTCGACGCCGGGATTCGCCAAAGCCGATGCGGCCATGACATAATACGGCCAAGCGGCAATTTGAACGGAACGGATTGGGCCCATGACGTCATCAAAACTGTTTAATGTCGAGCCAGTCGACGCCACATTCGGCGCGGTCGTCACCGGACTGAAACTTACCCATATGGGAGAGGCGGAGTTTACAGCGCTCTATGATACGTGGCTCGAGTATGCGCTGCTGATTTTCCCTGGTCAGCATTTAAGCAATGACGAACAAATTGCCCTTGCCAAACGCTTTGGTGATCTGGAGTTCGAGCTCACGGAACTCAGCAACGTCAAGGAAGACGGTAGCATTCGAACCGATGACAGCGATGACATGGTCAAGATCCTGAAGGGCAACATGGGCTGGCATTGCGATAGCACTTATATGCCGGTGCAGGCCAAGGGTGCGGTGTTTACCGCCCATGTCGTACCGTCGGAAGGCGGCCAGACCGGCTGGGCCGACAGCCGCGCGGCCTATCAGGAGCTTGACGATGCTACCCGCGACCGGATCGCCGATCTGTCCGCCTATCATTCGCTCTATTACAGTCAGCAGAAATTCGGCGACTTCAAAGAAAAAGACGACAGCGAGTATTTCGGCTATGGTCTTTTCGGCCAGGATCCGCCCTTGCGTCCCTTGGTCAAGATCCATCCCGAAACCAACCAGCCGTCGATCGCCGTGGGCCGACATGCCTACGGCATACCCGGGCTTGACGAGGATGAGTCGGAAAGGCTGTTGGCCGGCCTTGTGGAATTTACCTGCCAGGCACCCCGCGTCTACTACCACGATTGGACCGTCGGCGACGCCGTGATCTGGGATAATCGTTGCCTCATGCACCGCTCCGGTGAATGGGATATGAGGGAGCCGCGGGTGATGTTTCATTCGCGCATCGCCGGCGATGCCAAAAGCGAATTCGCGGCCCATGACTGATACGATGCCGCCGGGCCCGACCTAGATTGCCGCCGATGGCGGATACCGCGTATCATAAGTTCGACACCACAAGGGTGCCCGCGCCAAAGGGGTGCCCGGTCGATCACGACTTCTCGCCCTTTTCCGAAACCTATGTAAAAAATCCATATGTGGTGCTGGAACGGCTGCGCGATCAATCGGCCGTCTTCTATGCCGAAAAGCTGGGCTATTTGGTCCTAACGCGCATGGAGGATGTGGCCGAGGTATTCCGCAAGCCCGACATCTTTGCCGCCGCGAATGTACAAGATCCTGTGTTGCCGATTTGCGATGCCGCGGCCGAGATTTTGTCGGTTGCCGACTACGACCCGATAGCGGTTCTGTCCAATCGCGCCCGGCCGGACCATACAAGAATTCGCAAGCACGCACAGGCCGGCTTCTCAAGCCGTCGGATGAAAATACTTGAACCATTTATACGGCGGCGCTGCGAAACTCTCGTTGAAGGCATGCTGATGTCCGGTGATCGGGCGGAATTCGTTGCCGCTCTGGCGCATCCCCTGCCGGGCGAGACGATCTTTCGTTTTATCGGTTTTCCGGAGGCGGACGACCAACAGCTCAAGGATTGGACGACGAACCGCCTTGCCTTCACCTGGGGCGAGGCAAGCGACGAAGAACAAATCGATATCGCCCATAAAGTGCTGGCCTATTGGCGATATTGCGCCGCTTTCGTGGCGGCGCGATATGATGCCCCGGCGGATGATTTTGCCTCGGAATTATTAGCGGCCCACATCGCCGACCCGGTCGACCTTGGCTACAACGAAATCAGATCCGTGATCTACGGCCTGTCATTCGCCGGGCATGAAATCGTCAGCAATCTATTGAGCAACGGATTGATCAATTTGCTTTCGACACCAGGTCTTTGGGCCAAAATCTGCCGTGACCCCAGCCTGATCCCCAATGCGGTCGAAGAAATCCTGCGTTTCAATTCCCCCCAGACAAGCTGGCGCCGGGTGGCGACGCGGGATACCGAACTTGCCGGTTACCAGATCCCAGCGGGCACGCAGATATTTCTCTCCCTCGGATCCGCCAACCACGATGAAAACCTGTTCGATGATCCGGGCACATTTGATATTCACAGAGCCAACGCCGGGGCCCATATTTCATTCGGTCGCGGTATTCATTTCTGCCTGGGCAATCGGCTGGCAATTCTGGAAGCGACCATTGCATTGCAAACCCTGGCGGAACGCATCCCCGCGCTCTCGCTCGTGGAAAATCAAACCTACAGTTATTTTCCCAATTTTACGTTCCGAGGTCCCAAGGAGCTGTGGCTGAAATGGTAAGGGGCGGGTGATCAACAGTACGCGTGGAGTTGAAATTGCAGAATATTGATGTTCCGACCTATGATTACATCGTCGTCGGTGCCGGTTCCGCCGGCTCTGTTGTCGCGAACCGATTGTCGGCGAACCCGGATAACCGGGTGCTTTTGCTGGAGGCCGGCCCCGCCAGCAATCCCTGGTCCCGCATTCCCATCGGCTATGCCAAATTGATCAAGAATCCCGCCGCCAACTGGTGCTATTCGGCCGAGCCCGAGGCGAACACGAACGGCCGCAAGATCGCGGTGCCGCGCGGGCGGTTGTTGGGCGGCTCAAGCTCGATCAACGGTCTGGTTTTTGTTCGTGGCCAGGCGCAGGACTTCGATACCTGGGCGCAATTGGGGAACAAGGGCTGGAGCTATGCCGACGTGTTGCCCCATTTCAAGAATCTTGAGAGTTATGATGGAGGGGAGGACACCTATCGCGGCCGCAGCGGGCCGTTGCGGGTGACCGATCCGGACGAACCGGGCCTGCTGTATGAATCCCTGATCGCTGCCGCGGGTCAAATCGGCATACCGCATAACCCGGACTATAACGGCGCCACCCAGGAAGGCATCGCCATGAGCCAGGCGACAATTTCCAACGGCCGCCGCATGAGCACGGCGTACTGCTTTCTGGACCCGATCCGGCACCGCGGCAATCTAACGATTGAGACCGACGCCTTGACGTCGGCCCTGGTGTTGGACGGCAAGCGTTGCACCGGGGTGCGCTACGCCGTCAAAGGCCAACCGCGGGAAGCACGGGCGGGCCGCGAGGTGGTGATCAGCGCCGGCACGATCAATTCCCCGCAATTGCTGGAATTATCCGGTATCGGCCAGCCGGAGCGTCTGCAAAACCTTGGTATGGAGGTACACCATGCCCTGAAGGGTGTTGGCGAGAACCTTCGCGATCATTTTGCGCCCCGGACCCGGTGGGAGATCGGCGCGCCGGGCGTCACATACAATGACAGAGGCAGCGGTCTGGGCCTTATCAAACAGGCCATGCGTTATTTGTTTCTGCGCAAAGGCATGCTGGGTATCCCGGCGGCCCCGATCAGGGCTTTCGTCCGCTCCCGTGATGGTCTTGAAGCGCCGGACTCGCTTTTGGGCGTTGTCCCCATGTTGTACGAGCCCGGCTACAAGCTTTCCAAGATGTCGGGCATCACCTGTTATGCGCACCCGATGCGCCCCGACAGCACGGGCCACATCCACATCACATCCGCCGATCCGCGAAAGCCGCCGGCGATCAACTTCAATTTTCTCTCCTCGCCGCAAGACGCCGAAATTACCGTGCGCGCCGTGCGGATCGTCCGCGCCCTGATGAACGCGCCTGCAATGGCGGCGCTGCAAACCAGGGAACTGGCGCCTGGGACGGCCGAGGAAACGGACGACGAAATCCTTGACTGGGTCAAGGCGACGGCCGAAACAACCTATCACCCGGTCGGAACCTGCAAGATGGGCTCGGACGCAAATGCCGTCGTTGACGAGAGGTTGCGGGTGCGCGGCCTGAAGGGTTTGCGGGTTGCTGATGCTTCCATCATGCCGACGCTGACCTCCGGCAACACCAACGCGCCGGCGATCATGATCGGTGAGAAAGCTGCCGCCATGATACTGGAAGATGCCGCCTAACCGGCCCGACTACGAGGGGTTTACGAATAGTTTGCTCTACTGCCCGCTATGCCGCGCCCAGATCCTTTCGGATCGCGGCAAAAACATCATTGAACATTGCCGTTGTCAGGCGTCCGGTATTGGTATTGTAGCGGGAGCAGTGATAGCTGTCGTACATGACGCGACCATCGCCTAGATCATGCCGGGCGCAATGCCCGAACGGATAGGCAGCGCGGCGTAATTCCAGGGTTGTCAGCAGGCTGTCGTGGGCAATCCGTCCCAGGGCCAGGATGACCCGCGGCTTTGGCGTCCGGTTCAATTCAGCAACGAGGAATTGCCGGCAGGTCTTTATCTCGGCGCCGATGGGTTTGTTTTGCGGCGGTACACAGCGCACCGCATTGGTGATCCGGCAGTCCAGCAACTCCAAGCCGTCATCGGCCCGGCGGTCGTAGGCGCCGCTGGAAAAGCCGTGCGCTGCAAGGGTCTCGTACAGCAGATCGCCCGCGAAATCGCCGGTGAAGGGACGCGCGGTCCGATTGGCCCCCGATACGCCCGGCGCCAGACCAACGATCAATAGATCGGCATCCGCCGGCCCGAAGGAAGCCACGGCGCCATTGAACCAGTCCGGCTGCTTGGCCCGGTTTTCCTTTCGGTAATCAACCAGACGCGGACATAAATCGCAATCGGGGGCCGGATCCAGGGCCAGGGATAGCCCCGTGGACCTGGCCATCAGGCGTTTTGACTTTCGCCGTCGTCGAAGTCCCCGAATTCGTCTTCATCATCGTAGTCATCGAATCCGTCATCGGAATATTGATCGTCACCAGTCGCCAAACTGGGTTCTTCCTTGGATTGCTGATCTCGACCGGCTGGCTTGTCCGCCGCGGGTTGAGCCGGGCGGCGGTTGCCGGCGCGGGAGATTTCCGGGATTAGTTTTTCCAGCTCAAGAAAAACATCCGCCTGCCGACGCAGTTCGTCCGCCGCCATGGGCGGGGAGGAACGCACGGTGGAGACGACGGTGACCCGCTTGCCACGGCGCTGCACGGCTTCCACCAGGCGGCGAAAATCGCCGTCGCCGGAGAATACATAGAGATGGTCCAGATTGTCCGCCATCTCCAACATGTCGACGGCCAGTTCGATATCCATATTGCCTTTGATCTTGCGCCGGCCGGCTGCGTCCGTGAATTCCTTGGTCGGCTTGGTCACCATGGTGTAGCCGTTATAGTCCAGCCAATCGACCAGCGGGCGGATCGGTGAATATTCCTGATCCTCGATCAGGGCGGTGTAATAAAGCGCCCGCACCAGGTATCCGTGGCCCTTGAAGTGTTCCAGTAATTTCTTGTAGTCGATATCAAAACCAAGAGCCCGCGCGGCCGCATACAGGTTTGATCCGTCGATAAACAGCGCAATGCGCTCTATTGGTTGTTGCATGAGAAATCCTGACTTGAAATTGCTTTGAATGAAACTTTGTGAAAATGGTCGTGATATATGTATAGGGCTCTTTTACACGGAAATTGGGGCGAAAACCAATAATGTTGATGGTTGGACGATGATCCTGCTTGGTCTGGGCGGCAATTTGGACTCTCCGGAATTTGGCACGCCCGCCCAAAATCTGGATGCGGCCCTGGCATTATTGGCGGCCTCCGGTGTGCGGGTTGCTGCCCGCTCGCCCTTTTACCGCTCGGCCCCCGTGCCGCCGTCGGACCAGCCATGGTTCGTGAACGGCGTGGCCCATATCGAAACGCCTTTGGCGCCCCATGCCCTATTGGCACTGCTGCATCGTATCGAAGCGCGGATCGGCCGTATTCGAGGTGAACGCTGGGCGGCGCGCATCATAGATCTGGATTTACTGGCATATGGCGATCGCGTCATCACCGGCCAGGGTGAAAACGGTCTGATTTTACCCCACCCCCGGCTATCGGAACGGGCCTTTGTTCTGGCCCCGTTGCTGGACCTGGCACCGTCCTGGCGACATCCGATTTCCGGAAAAGATACCCGGGAAATGCTGGGCGCCCTTGGGTCCGGGCAGGAATTGCATCGGATTGATGATTAAGTGGTCCTAAGTCATTTGCACTATTTGCAAATGTGCTTTACATGAACCTTGAATTGCCGCCGCTGGGGAATTATCTATAGCGGCCTTACGTCACATTTCGGGCGATGCCAAACCGTCTGACCTTATTTCGGTTGGCGATTGTTTGGCGGCGCAGTGGAGATAGAGCTGATATGGCACGTGTTACCGTGGAAGATTGCATTGACAAGGTGCAAAACCGTTTCGACCTGGTTTTGATCGCGGCCTCCCGCGCGCGGCAGATTTCGGCCGGCGCGGAACTGACCGTACCCGAGGATCGGGATAAGAATTCGGTTATCGCCCTGCGAGAGATCGCAGAGGAGACGATTTCCGCCGATACCCTGCGGGACAATGTCATTCAGACCATGCAGCGCCATGTGGAAGTTGACGAGCCGGAAGAGGACGATATGGAGGCGCAGATGTTGAGCCATCAGTTCGCCGACAATATCGACGAATCAGAGGTTCTGGTGGCTGATCCGAACCCCAGTGACGATGATGCCGGCAGCGACGCCGTTTTCGACGACGGGGATGCGGCTTAGGACCGTAAGAATATTCGAATTCGCCGCGCAGCGGTGGGGCATACAGCCGGCGCCGCCATTCGCGGCGCCGCTTTTGTTTTGGGCTGCAGGTTATCCGGGCCTTCCCGGTCGGTTTAAAAGATGATCAGACAGTTTGAACTGGTCGAACGTGTTGCCGATTATGACAGCCATGTCGATGAAGACCTTCTGAATCGCGCCTACGTATTTTCCATGAAGGCTCATGGCAGTCAGCTGCGGGCCTCGGGCGATGCCTATTTCTCACACCCGGTGGAAGTCGCGGCGATCCTGGCCGATTACAAACTGGATTGCGCTACGATCGCCACCGCGCTGTTGCACGACACGGTCGAAGACACCGTGGCCACGATCGAACAGATCCGGGAGCTGTTCGGCCCCGATGTCGGCCGTCTGGTCGATGGCGTCACCAAACTGGCCAAGTTGGAATTGCATCCGGAGGCCAACCAGCAGGCGGAGAATTTCCGCAAACTGGTCCTTGCCATGTCCAACGACATCAGGGTCCTGTTGGTCAAGCTAGCTGATCGGCTGCACAACATGCAGACCCTGAATTATCTCAGCTCCAAGGAAAAACGCCTGCGCATCGCCACCGAAACCATGGAGATCTATGCCCCCTTGGCCGAGCGTCTGGGCATGCAAAGATTGAAGCAGGAATTGGAGGATCTGGCCTTCGCGGAGCAGAACCCGGATGCCCGGAAATCCGTGCAGCGGCGTCTGGAGTTTTTGCATCAGGACGGCGACGACATCCAGGAATTTATCTCCGCCGAGTTGGAGCAGACCTGCGAAGCGGCCGAAATTCCGGTGGAAGTGACCAGCCGGGTCAAGACGCCTTATTCAATCTGGCACAAAATGCAGCGCGACCATGTGGCCTTTGAACAATTGTCCGATACCATGGCGTTCCGTTTGATGGTCGATACGGTCGCCGATTGCTATCAGGTTCTGGGCGTGGTGCATGGCAAATACAAAATGGTGCCCGGCCGCTTCAAGGACTACATCTCGACCCCGAAATCGAACAATTATCAATCCCTGCACACCACGGTGATCGGCCCGGACAATCGCCGGATCGAAATTCAAATTCGTACCTCCATGATGCATCGCGTGGCGGAACTGGGCGTTGCGGCGCACTGGCAGTACAAGCAGAATGTGGAGTCTGGTGACAGCAGCCAATATCGCTGGCTGCAGGGCCTGTTGGAAATTCTGGAACATGCGCAAAGTCCGGAGGAATTCCTCGAACATACGAAGTTGGAGATGTATTCCGATCAGGTGTTCTGCTTTACGCCCCGTGGCGGTGTCATCGCCTTGCCCCGTAATGCCACCAGCGTGGATTTCGCTTACGCCCTGCATACGGATGTGGGCCACACTTGTGTCGGCTGCAAGGTCAACGGCCGGGTGACACCCTTGCGCACGCAGTTACGCAACGGCGACCAGGTGGAAATTCTACGTTCGTCAGAGGCGGCGCCCGATCCGGCCTGGGAAAGCTTCGTCGTTACCGGCAAGGCGCGCGCGGCGATCCGGCGGTTTGTCCGGGCCGGACAGCGGGAAGACTATCGCAAGCTGGGCCAGGCCATTGCCGAGAAGGCGTTCCGGGAATCAGGCCATGAATTTACCGACCGCGCCCTGGAGAATGTCCTGAAGATCTTCGATGCGCAGGATGCCGATGACATATTCGTGCAGCTGGGTCAGGGCCATCTGACGTCGCGGCAGTTACTGGCCAAGGTATTCCCCGGTGAGCGGCGCTGGCGGGCCGCCAATGCCTTGGGCGCCATCAATCGCATGCTTCCCGCCCGTTTGCGAAGGGGCGGCGGCGATAGTGCCGATGACGACCGCCGCGAACAGGACGCCATTCCGATCCATGGCCTGACGCCGGGCCTGGCCGTGCATTATGCCGCCTGCTGTCATCCCCTGCCGGGGGACCGCATTGTCGGTATTGTCAATCCAGGCAAGGGCATCGATATTCATGCCATTGATTGCGCCCAACTGGCGAATTTGCCCGAAGATCGCGATAACTGGATCGACGTGCGTTGGGATCTGGACCCGGAGGCGCCCGGTATCTACGTCGGGCGGATCGATACCGTCGTGTCGAACCAACCGGGCAGTCTGTCCAGTCTGTCCAGCGTGATCGCCAAGAATATGGGAAATATATCCAATCTCAGGGTTACCGACCGCAGCACTGATTTTTTTCGCATTCAGGTGGATATCGAGGTTGCGGATCTGAAACATCTGACCAATATCATTGCCGCCCTCAGGGCCACACCGGACATAAGTTCAGCGGAGCGTGTACGAGGATGAACGATCAAGAGG